>JBMCIH010000367.1:0-3308 GCA_048617055.1 Marinobacter sp.
GACAGGCTCAGGGTGAGCGGTACGGAGTCCTCGGCGCTTCGGCAGCACCCTTCGAGGCTCAGGGTGAACGGTTATCGAGTCTACGGCCGCTCGCCCTGAGCCTGTCGAAGGGCGTCTGTCGAAGGGCGTTTAACTTAAAACGCTACTTCTTTCTCAGCCTCTGCACCAGCGACGACGTATCCCACCGCCGTCCGCCCATCTGCTGCACGTCTCCGTAGAACTGATCCACCAGCGCCGCCACCGGCAGCCTGGCGCCGTTGCGGCGGGCTTCCTCGAGGCACATGGCCAGGTCCTTGCGCATCAAGTCCACCGCAAAGCCATGGTTGAATTCGCCGGCGATCATGGTGGCGGAGCGGTTCTCCATCTGCCAGGACTGGGCGGCACCCTTGGAGATCACATCAATCACCTTCGCCACGTCCAGATTCGCCTGTTCCGCGAAATGGATGGCTTCTGACAGCCCCTGTAGCAGGCCGGCTATGGCGATCTGGTTGACCATCTTTGTCTTCTGGCCGCTGCCGGCCGGGCCCATCAGGTTCAGAGCCTTCGCATAGAGGCTGAGGGTCTTCTGTACCCTGTTGAAGGCATCTTTATCGCCGCCGCACATAACGGTGAGCTGGCCGTTCTCTGCGCCCTGCTGGCCGCCGGACACCGGCGCGTCGAGGAAGTGCTGACCGGCACTGGCCGCGGCGTCGTACAGCTCCTCGGCGATTCCTGCGGACGCGGTGGTGTGGTCCACCAGCGTGGCTCCCCTGGGGGTGTTGGCGATAATCCCCTGACTGCCGTAGTACACCTCCCGCAGGTCCGGGTCGCCGCCCACGCAGGTGAGCACCAGGTCCGCACCGGCCACCGCATCGACAATGGTGGTGCAGGCCTCGCCGGCGTACTCGCTGGCCCACTGGCTGGCTTTCTCCGGGCTGCGGTTCCACACGTTCACGGCCAGACCGGCCTTCGCCAGGTGGCCCGCCATCGGATAGCCCATCACGCCCAGGCCGATAAATGCGATGTTTTTCATTTGGGTGGTCTCCGGTTGGCAGCATTGTTTGGGGTCAGCCCGTCATAATTGCAGAACTGGAGAAAGGGTTAAAGATTGGGGCCCGGGCGCGATGCCCGGAAAATGGAGAAAATGGGGTCAGACCCTATTTTCCTTTGGAAAAATGGGTCAGACCCCGGTAAAACTGCCAGCCACAAAAAAGGCCGCGAAGCAGCGGCCTTTCCAGACTCCCGTCCGGTAAAAGAGAGGAGATTTACTTGGCCGGATAGTCCCGCTTTTCGGAGCCGGTGTACAGCTGGCGGGGACGGCCGATGCGGTAGTTGCCGGACACCATCTCGTTCCAGTGGCTGTACCAGCCGATGGTGCGGGCCAGGGCGAAGATCACCGTGAACATGGAGGTGGGAATGCCGATGGCCTTGAGTATGATGCCGGAGTAGAAGTCGACGTTCGGGTACAGCTTGCGCTCGACGAAGTACTCGTCTTCCAGCGCGATCTTCTCCAGGCGCTGGGCGATCTTCAGCAGCGGCTCGTCTTCCAGACCCAGCTCCTCCAGTACCTCGTGAGCGGTCTCGCGCATCACCTTGGCACGGGGGTCGAAGTTCTTGTAGACCCGGTGGCCAAAGCCCATCAGACGGAAGGGGTCGTCCTTGTCCTTGGCCTTGGCAATGAACTTCTCGATGTTCTTCTCGTCGCCGATTTCGGCCAGCATGTCCAGCACCGCCTCGTTGGCGCCACCGTGGGCCGGACCCCACAGGGCGGCGATGCCGGAGGCGATACAGGCATAAGGGTTGGCACCGGTGGAGCCCGCCAGGCGCACCGTCGAGGTGGAGGCGTTCTGCTCGTGGTCGGCGTGCAGAATGAAGATCTTGTCCATGGCCTTGGCCAGGATCGGGTTCGGCTTGTACTCCTCGCAGGGAACCCCGAACATCATCTGCAGGAAGTTTTCTGCATAGTTCAGGTCGTTGCGGGGGTAAACGAAAGGCTGACCGATGGAGTACTTGTAGCACCAGGCCGCGATGGTGGGCATCTTGGCGATCAGGCGGTGAGCGGTGATCTCACGCTGGCGGGGATCGGTAACGTCCATCTGGTCGTGGTAGAAGGCGGACAGGGCGCCTACCACCCCACACATGATGGCCATGGGGTGCGCATCCCGGCGGAAGCCGTGGAAGAAGTTGCGCATCTGGTCATGCAACATGGTGTGGTTCTTGATGGTGTTATGGAATTGCCGGTTTTCCTCCGCCGTGGGCAGTTCGCCATTGAGCAGCAGGTAGCAGACTTCCAGGTAGTCGGAACACTCGGCCAGCTGGTCAATGGGGTAACCACGGTGGAGCAGAACACCCTGGGCACCATCAATATAGGTAATTGCAGATTCACAGGCCGCTGTTGAAACAAAGCCCGGATCGTAAGTGAAAACGCCTTCCTGGACCAGGCCGCGAACGTCGATGACGTCTGGGCCGACGGTGCCTGAGTAAACCGGAAGCTCAATGGATTTGTCACCCACCGAGAGCGTGGCTTTCCTGTCGGTCATGGTGCTCTCCTGTTTCAGCGTTAGTAGCGCGGGAAGGCGCGTATTATTGGTCAACCGGCGGCAAAATATAGGGTGTTGGCTTTTTTTGTCAATGCACGGCCAGAGAAAAGATCCTCATTCAATCCCGCCATGATACCCGATTGCACTGCGACATTGGAGACGCCGGTGCTTCAAATCCGGCTGTTTTCTGCGCCCAAGGGAAAATGAGACGATCGGCCTCCCGGTCTAGAATAGAATTTGTCAATCCTCCCAATAGCTGAGCCGGGGCCTGATCTGACAAGGGGGGTTAACGCCCTTGCCGGTTTGTAATTCCGCAGGCCACTCCTTATAATCCCTAGCCCGGAAACGGGGACATACCAAGCCGGAACGCCTGCATACGACGTCAGCGGTAGTGTTCTCCCTCCCGAATAGCCTGTGCGGGCACAACGGCGTGCCGACATGGTCATCCTTCATACCAACCATCCGCCCCGGCCCGTCCGGAAAAGCGGAGCAAAGAGAGAGTGTGAGAGCGCTGTGAATAGCAAACGACCAGTTAATCTCGATCTCGGCAAGTTTCATTTTCCGCTACCTGCCATCACTTCCATTCTGCACCGCATCAGCGGCGTCATCCTGTTTGTGGGTGTTGCCTTCCTGTTGTACGGGCTGGACCTGTCATTGTCCGGGGAAGAGGGTTTTACCCGCGTCAATGAACTGCTGGACAGCTTCCTTGCGAAGCTGATTATCTGGGGCATCCTGTCCGCCCTGCTGTATCACCTGGTTGCCGGCATCAAGCATCTGCTGATGGATATG
>JBMCIH010000368.1:0-3303 GCA_048617055.1 Marinobacter sp.
CCGGGCGCCATTGCCCTGTATCGCCGGCTCGGCTACAGGGAATTCGGCACCCTGCGGGACTACTACGAAGACCACGGCGACGCCCTCCGCTTCGAGAAGCGGATCCTCTTCTACGAGCCCAGGGAAGCCTTCCCGGAGGTGCCCTATTACCCCCAGACCACGGACTTCACCTGCGGGCCGGCCTCGCTGATCATGGCCATGGCCGCAGTCGACCACGGGCAGTCCATGACCACGCTGGAGGAGCTGAAGATCTGGCGGGAAGCCACCACCATCTTCATGCTGGCGGGCCACGGTGGCTGCGGCCCTCATGGCCTGGCACTGGCGGCCTGGCAACGGGGCTTCGAGGCCACCGCCTGGGTCAGCCAGGAAGGCCCCCTGTTCCGGGACACGGTACGCAGCGAAGACAAGAAGCGGGTGTTGGAGCTGGTGCACGAGGGCTTTCTGCACGAACTCGGCCAGACCGGGATTGAGCTGCACCATGACCCCCTGAACCTGGACGACATCGAGCGGGCATTGCGGGCTGGCCAGGTGCCGGTGATCCTCATCAGTACCTGGCAGCTGAACCGCAGCCGGGTGCCCCACTGGGTGACGGTGTGCGCCGTGGACGACCAGTTTGTCTACCTCCATGATCCGGAGGTGGACGTGGAGGACGGCGAAACCATCGCCGACAAGCAGCACCTGCCGGTGGACCGGAAGATCTTCGACCGTATGGCCCGCTATGGCCGTAACCAGCCGCTTCAGGCTGCGGTCATCGTGGGTCCGAAACGTCCCCCGCCGCAAGACATCAGCGGTCCGTCAGCTTGAGTTCGATGCGCCGGTTCTGGCGCAGGGCCTCCTCGGAGAAGCCTTCCGCCACCGGATAGAACTCGCCGAAGCCGGCCGCCGCCATGTGCCGTTCCGGCACACCCTGCTCCGCCAGGTAACGCACCACCGCCACGGCCCGGGCGGTGGACAGCTCCCAGTTGGACGCAAACTCGTCCGTACGGATGGGAACCCGGTCGGTGTGGCCGTCAACCCGCAGAATCCAGCTGATGTCCTCCGGTATGCGCTCCGCCACATCCAGCAGCAAGCGCGCCAGCTTGTCCAGCTCCTCCCTGCCGGAGGGGTCCAGTTCGGCGGAGCCGGAGGCAAACAGCAGCTCCGAGGGCAGCAGGAAGCGGTCCCCCACCACCCGTATGTTCTCGTTCTCTTCCAGGATCTCCCGCAGGCGCCCGAAGAACTCCGACTGGTAACGCCGCAACTGGCTGACCCGGTCCGCCAGCAGGGTGTTGAGCCGGAGGTTGACCTCCTGCAGCTCGGCTTCCTTCTCCGCCGTCAGTTCCTCCTGCAGCTCCAGGGCAGCGGCAATCTGTCGCAACCGCTCCTGCAGCTGGCCAATGCGTTCGGACAGCTGCTGCAGCAAAGCCCGCTGGTTGGCTGACAGCAGCTGCTCCTCGTCCAGTTCCTGCCGGGTCTGGTCCACCGTGCCCTCAAGGTCGTCGATCCGCATCGCCTGGGCTTCGATGTCGTGGAGCCTGGCCTGTGACTCGTCCCTGGCGTCATCCAGCGCCACTTCCAGCTCATCGTTGAGCGCCAGCGAGGCCCCCAGCTGCTCCTGCACCTGCTGCATTTCCTGCTCCAGGGACTCGTTCCTGCTCCGCTCCAGCCCCAGCAGGGCGGAGATTTCCTGTAGCCGGCTGTTGAGCCGTGCCAGTTCCGTATCCCGGTCAGAAAGGGTCTGCGACAGGTAGAGCTGGCTCACCACGTACACCAGCAACATGAAGATCACAAGCATCAGCAGCGCCGACAGGGCATCCACAAACCCCGGCCAGATATTGATACCGCTGCGGGCGCGACGCCGATAGCCGATCATGGGTATCTGCTCCGGGCTGCGGCCATGGTGCTACTCCCGGTCCGACAGCTGGTCTTTGAGGCGCTGGTTCTCGGCCGCCAGGCGCTCCAGCTCCCCCTGGACCGCTTCCGGGGACGCCTGGGAGCCATCGGCGCCGCCCACCAGATCGGTGACCCCGGTCAGCCACTCCTCCAGGTTGTCATAGAACCGGTTCTGGGCGTGGCCTGCCTGAATGTCGAGAAAGCCCAGGATCAGCGACCCACCAAGACCCAGCAGTGACGAGCTGAAGGCGGTGCCCATGCCCTTGAGGGGCTCCTGCAGGCCGCCCTGCAGATCGGCAAAGACGGCGCCGAAGTCCTCCTGTCCCATATCCAGGTTACTGATCACCGCACCCACCGCGTTAATGGTACCCAACAGCCCCCAGAAGGTACCCAGCAGGCCGAGAAAAACCAGAAGGCTGATAAAGTAGCGGGTGATTTCCCGCTGCTCGTCCATCCGGCTGTGGATGCCGTCGAGCACCGTGCGAAGCGACAGGGTGGACAGCCTGAACTGGTCCCGCTTGGCGTCCTCCCCCAGTTGCCGCGCCAGCGGTTTGAGCAGTCTCGGCTCCTGCAGCACTGACAGGCCCGACTGGCCGGTGCGGAACTGGGCCACCCAGCGCCATTCGGGGAATAGCACCAGCACCTGCCGGTAGGTGAGCACGATGCCCACCAGCAGGACCATGACAATCAGAAAGTTGAAGACCCAGTTGGCCATGAAGGCCGTCTGCAGCGGCCGGTAGATTGCCGCGCAGACTGCCACAACAACAGCCAGGAACAGGGACATCCAGAAAAGCGTGTGCTTGAGGTTGCTCATGCCGTGATTCCGCCCGGATGATGGATCGGTCAGAGGCGCGTGAGGGCGCGCCACCTAAGACTGACAAGCTGCCAGCGGGAATGCAAGACTCCCGGGCCATTCGGGAGGTTACGCCCCTCTCTATCCCAGGCGCACCGCCGCCTCCTTGAGTTCCGCAATTTCGTCCCGGATGCGGGCGGCGGTCTCGAAATCCAGGTCCGAGGCGGCCTTGTACATGTCGTCCTCCAGCCGGGTAATCTCCCTGAGCAGTTCCTCCGGGGACTTGCCTCTGGCCTTGACCTGATAGCGTTCCGCCTCCTCGGCCGCCCTCTGGCCGGGGCGCTCGGCAGGACGCCGGCCACGGCCGCCGCCCTGGGCTCCCTCCATAATGTCGGCGATCTTCTTGTTGAGGCCGGTGGGGGTAATGCCGTGCTCCTCGTTGAAGGCCGCCTGCTTGGCCCGGCGGCGTTCGGTCTCGTCTATGGCCCTCTGCATGGAACCGGTGACCAAGTCACCATAGAGGATGGCCTTGCCGTGGACGTTGCGCGCGGCCCGGCCGATGGTCTGGATCAGCGAGCGCTCGGAGCGCAGAAAGCCTTCCTTGTCCGCATCCAGGATCGCCACCAGAGACACTTCGG
>JBMCIH010000369.1:0-3298 GCA_048617055.1 Marinobacter sp.
GAGAGCCTTGAGAGCAAGGCGCGGTGGCGAAGGTTTGGTGGTTCCAGATCGAGTCAGCGCAACGCGGCTATCAGCAGAATGCTGCCGAGCCCTGCCCGCTCGAAGAAACGTCAGTTCCTCGCCCCGGTCAAAGCCCGAGATGTCCCGGTAAAACGACAGTGTCAGCTCGTTTGCACCACTCACTCCTGCCGAGGCACGCCCGTTTCTTAGCGGTCGTCTGATCTTCTTATTCACTGGAACTCTCCGTTGAACTCTCCCTGGAAGACAGCCCGCTACTCCATGGGCTGACTTGTTGACGCATCGTCCATACTGCAGAAGAGGCGCTTTGTCATCGCCCCCGAATGGAACCTGCAGGATACCTGCGGCCCGCCACTCTCCATTTGTGTGGAGAGGATCTTGCGGCAGCGGTCAGCCTGTCGGTGCCCCGGGTGATCCAGCTGTTCCGTCAGTACCTGGGGGTGTCCGCCGGCCGGTACCGGCAGTGGCACCGTCTGCATGCCACCACCCTGGGCATCGCCCAGGGACTCAGTTTCACCCAGGCGGCGGTGGCTTCGGGCTTTTCCGACCTGGCCCATTTCTCCAATACCTTTCATGGCATGTTCGGGCTGATGCCGTCCCGCCTGCTGCGGGCCAACTGCGCCGTGCAGTTTCACATCGACCCGCAACTGGCGAAGGAAGGTTTCAGCACGCTGGCCGGAATCAATAGCACTGACAGAACAATGTGCTAGATTTGGTAACAAACGCATCCAAAATGGATCCGGGGGTCTGTCTATGCTGAGCCATATGATTCTGAGTGTGGATTATTCCGACGGTTGGGAGCAGGCAGTCAAGCAGCTCCCGCCATTACTGAAACGACTGGGGGTCAGAAAGCTGACCCTGTCCTATGTCATTGAGCCCCATACCCGCAAGCACATCGAAGACAGCGAGGGTGTCGTCGAAAGCAAACTCAGAGAAATGGCGGGAAAACTGGCCGAAGCCTGGGGAGTGGAAACTGGCTATGCCATACGCCATGGCTTCGTGGCTTCGTGCCTGCTGGAGCTGGCCCGGCACCTGGACGCGGATGGCGTTATCTGCTGCAACACCCACCATTCTGCCGGCCGGGAACTGTTCATGGGCAACATCACCATGAACCTGGCCCGCATGACACGGCGTCCGCTGCTGATCCTGCCGGTGGAGGGACAGCCAAGCTCCGACCAGGCACCGCTGTTGCTGGCCACCGATGGCTCGGAGAATGCCAGCCGGGCTCTGGACCTGTTCCGTCAACTCATCAGTGAGGACCAGGAAGGCCAGGTGATATGGGTAAGACCCGACGATGCTCCGCCGGAAGCCGACAAGGTGGACAGGCTGGTCCATGACATCGCCAGCAGCCGGTCGTCGGTACACGCCAGAATTCTCAGTGGCCGGCCGGCCCGTGAGCTGCTGGAACTGATTCGCAACAGCCAGCCGGCACTCACCCTGATCGGCAAACGAGGCAATACGCCGCTGGAACAGCTACCCATCGGCCACACCTCGGAAACCGTGGTACGGGAAAGCCTGTATCCGGTATTGCTGATGCCATAGCCGGGGGTGCAAGACAAGGGCACAGCCGGGACCCGGCACGCCGTTAAGGCCGGGCTATTGACGCCTCTTACTCGTAAAGCGAGTCCGTGCGGGCGGCCATGATGAAATCGTTACGGTGCAGACCATGGATCTTGTGGGTCCACCAGCGTACCGTCACCTTGCCGTATTCCAGCAGAAGGGCCGGGTGATGGCCCGCTGCTTCCGCCAGCTCCGCCACCCGGTTGGTGAACGCCAGCGCCTGGGCAAAATTGCGGAAGCAGAACACCCGCTGCAACTGGCTGACGCCATCCACCTCAATGACTTGCCAGTCCGGCAGCTGCATCAGTAATTCATCCTGCTCTTCCGAAGACACCTGCGGGGCATCGGCCCGGCAGGCTTCACAGTTCTGTTCAGCAAGTATGGGCATTGGACCTCCCTGGTTCTGTCACTCTGGCTTGTGCCCCTGTTTATACACACAACCGCCGGCTGACAACAAGGCGCGGGAATACACCTGTCTGCTTGAAATTACCGCCCGGCCATAATACTGTATATTTAAACAGTAATGGACAGAACCATGAGCGATCTGCTGAATTCCCTGCTGGATAATGCCCGCCTGTGGCGCGGGCATCGTCAGCCGACCAGGAGCCCGGCCCCGGAGCAGACCGGCTTCGAGGCCCTGGACCGCCAGCTGGACGGACTGGGCTGGCCCCGTGGCGCCCTCAGTGAGTGTCTGCTGGACGCTCCGGGGATTGGCGAACTGCAGCTGATCCTGCCGCTGCTACGGCGCATGACTGAACGTGGCCAGGCCGTGTTCTGGGTCAACCCGCCCCTGACCCCCTATGCTCCGGCCCTGGCCCGAGAAGGCGTGGACCTGGAGCAGCTGGTGGTGGTGCAGACGGACTCCCACCCGGACCTGCTATGGACCCTGGAGAACTGCCTGCGGTCCCCGGTCACCGGCCTGGTGATGGCCTGGCCGGAAACCATGGCCGCCCGGGAGATCCGCCGCCTGCAGCTGGCCGCCGAGGCCGGTCAGAGCACCTGCATCCTGTTCCGCAGCCGCCGGCAGGCCGGCCAGAGCTCCCCGGCGGCACTGCGGCTGGAACTGCTGCCGGACGACCGGCTGGGCCTGCGGGTCAACATCCTCAAACGCCGGGGCGGATGGCCCGGCCAGGGCTGCACCCTGCCACTGCAGGGCCGTGCCGGGCAGCCCGTACCGGAGACAGGCACCGTGGTACACGGCCCCTGGCCCGACCACCAGGCGGAATGACTCATGCCCTGGCTGTACCTGCATTTCCACCACCTGCTGCTGGACCATATCGCCCGCAGCCGCGGGCATACGGGGCCTCTGGCCGTACTGTGTCACAGCACCCGTCAGGTGCTCCAGGCCTGCCCCCGGGCCAGAGAACTGGGCATACAGCCGGGCACCACCCTGAAAACCGCCCTCAACCTGGCCCCGGAACTGGTCATGGTGCACGCCGACGAGGCCCGACAGGCACAGATCCTGGAGCAGCAGGCTCACTGGCTGTACCGCTACATGGACCGCATCACCCTGTACCCACCGGACGGCCTACTGGCCGAAGCCGGCAGCGTGCGGCGCCTGTATGGGGGTGTGGGGCCACTGCAGCGGCAATTGCAGGCTGCCCTGGGGGAGCGGCAACTGAACGCCACCATGGCCACCGGCCTGACCCCCCTGGCCGCCCATCTGCTGGCCCGGGCCGGGGTCAGTGGCCTTACCGACCGGCGGGAAGTGATGGCCCGC
>JBMCIH010000370.1:0-3291 GCA_048617055.1 Marinobacter sp.
GGTGCTTCCTGCAACGGGGCTGCCGGGTTCCGGCTCTGTTCCTGCTTCTGGCCGTTCTGGCGGCCGCCGCCGGGGTGGAGGCGGCGGACACGCGGCCCGATGCGGTCGCCGCGCCGGCGCTGGTCATGTCCGGTCAACAGCTGGAGTGGGTGGGGCAGCAGATTTTCCGCAATGAGTGTGCTTCCCGGGAAGCCTGCCTGGTGCACTGGAACCCTGGCGAGGCATTTCCGTCTCTGGGTATCGGGCACTTTATCTGGTATCCGACCGGTATTAACGGACCCTTCCGGGAGAGCTTCCCGGCCCTGGTCGTCTACCTGCAACAGCAGGGCGCCCCGCTGCCGGAGTGGCTGATGAGCCAGGCACTTCTGGGAGCCCCCTGGCCGGACCGGTCCGCCTTTCTGGCGGCGCAGGGAAACGACCCCCGTATTGACGAGTTGCGGGCACTGCTGGCCGATGAAAAGGGGCTGCAGGTCGCGTTTATCCTGGCCCGGGCCGAGGCGGCGCTCAGCGATGTGGTTGCGGCTGCCCGCAACCGGTCTGAAACCCGGCGCAAGATCGCACTGCTGTCAGCCAGCCCGGGTGGCCTGTACGCGCTGATCGACTATGTCAATTTCAAGGGCGAGGGGCTTTTGGCATCCGAGCGCTACCAGGGGGTCGGCTGGGGGCTGCTGCAGGTGCTTGAAAGCATGACCGACCCGGCGGGACAGAAGGACGCTTTGCCGGCCTTCCGCAGGGCCGCAGCCGAGGTTCTCACCGCAAGGGCGGAGCGGGCGAAGCAACCCATCGAACGGGAACAATGGCTGCCCGGCTGGCTGAAGCGGGTGGATACCTACCGCGAGCCGGACCGTTCGTTCTGAGTCCTCGATACCAGCGGATGCTATCGGAGCCAGTTGTGAAGTTTCAGGGCCAGGCGCTCGGCGTCCGTCAGCTGTTCCCGCTCGGACAGTATCTGTGCCAGCACGTCCGGCCGGTCGGTAATGATGTTGTCTACCCCCATGTCAATCATTCGCGACATTACCGCCGGCTGGTTCACCGTCCACACATGCAGTTCGTACCCGAGCTGGCGGGCCCTGGCAACGGCTGCGGCGTTGGCCTGGTTATACCGCAGGCCGAGAATATCGAAGCCTTCGTTGTCCAGCGGGCCTATGATGAATTCGGCAAGCAGGGCGGTGCGCAGAGAGGGCTCCATGGCCCTGGCTTCGTTCAGCACGTGCCGTTCGGCGGCGGCAATCACCGTTCCCTCGACGGCGTTTTCCTGTCGCAGCATCCGGACCACCTCCCGGGTGAGGTCGCGGCTGTTGTGGTCCGGTTTCAGGTCGAGGAAGAGTCCTGCCCGGTCCCGGGCCATCCGGATCAGCTCCTTCAGCCTGACGATACGCTCGCCCTTGTAGTCCGGAGAGAACCAGGCACCAACGTCCAGGTGCCGTATGTCGTTCCAGTTCAGTTCGGAAATCCGCTCCGGCCGTCCCACCACCCGGGCCAGGTCGACGTCATGCCAGAGTATCAGTTCCCCGTCCGCCGTCATGCGGACATCCACCTCCAGGTAGTCGGCGCCATCCTTGATGGCCCGCTCCAGCGCGCTGGCGGTATTTTCCGGAGCGGCGAAGGCGTTGCCGCGATGGGCGGTGTTGGCTACGTCTTCCGTCGTACCGAAGGCACTGACAATGAGTGTTGCCTGAACCACAACCACCCCAATCAGCATGGCTTCCACCAGCCAGGCCCGGGGGCCGGTGCTTTGCGGTGGGGTGGCGGTGTGGTGCTGTCGTGAATGGCCTGTGGTGGTCAGGTAGACACGGTAGATCAGCAGGCTGTAACCCGCTGACAGGGCGAAGGTAATGACCACCATGAGCAGCAGGTAGAGGGTCAGGTAGGCGGTGATGGCGGGCAACAGGGCACGGGGGTTGGCCGGCATCAGCGCCAGGTAGGGACTGCCCATCAACTGAAACAGATAGGTGAAGGCCACCGGCAGGACGAACAGCAGGATACCACCCAGGGCCAGCGGCAGGATCAGCCGGGCTTTGCTGCCATGTATCCGCTGGCTGCTGGCCGCCAGGGCAGCGCGGGCTCGGGTCCGTTCGAGGGTGGCAATGGGGACCGCCAGGCTCCAGCGCAGAAACAGCCAGCCGTTGCAAAGCCCCATACAGGTCAGGGTGACCCCCGTGATTGTCAGGAACCACCAGAGTGCCGGTGGTCGGGTGACGCGGATAAAATAGACCTCGTAGGACGACAGCAGGCCCCACCAGGCCAGTGCCACGATCAGCAGAAATGGCAGGGCAACGGCCACATGCCCGAGGGCCTGCAGCAGGGCCAGCCAGAGCAGGCGCCCTGAGCGGCGGGCCACGAGCGAGAGCGCCGACAGGGTGAGCCGGTATTCGCCGCCGCGCTCCACCGAGGAGGCGATGATGGTCATGCCCGCCTGCTCCAGGGTGAAGGTGGCGGTGATGGCAGTCAGGGTGGCCGCCATCCAGAGCACGCCCCCCGGGGAGATCAGAAACGAGGTAACGCCCCCGGTGGTGATGGCGCCTTCGCCGGTGACCGGCTCGAGGGCGGAAAAGAGGGTGCCCAGCGCCGGGCTCAGCAGCGCCAGTGTCAGCCCCGTGAAGAACAGATGGTAAAGCAGCAGGCTGCGGCGGTGCCGCCGCAGGATACCCAGTGTGTCAACGAGCAGCTTCATCGTTCCTCGTCAGTGGATGGGCCTGTGGGCAGTCTGGCTGCCTCCCCGAACAGCCGTAACCGCTGGTCGAGGGACAGGTAGGGTTCGTTGTCCGTCAGGGCCAGTGTGCCAAATACCCGGCCCGGTTCAAAACGCCAGGTTTCGCAGCGGATCAGGCTTTCGGTGCAGGCGAGCAGTTCGCCGGATTCCTTCAGGAAGAACTTCATGCCGGTGTAGGTGTCGGCCAGCATCAGCTCGCGGGACCCGGGGTCGTCCTCGCTCAGCAGGCTGCGCCCGGTCATGGCCAGGTCCGGGTCACTGGTGCCGGTGGCATCGAGAATGGTCAGGGGAATGTCCAGCTGTACCACAATACGGTCACGGTCGGCGTATTGGTCAAGGTCATCCGGTTCCGGCGGCCTGATGGCCAGCACCCCGGTATTGCCGTTCAGCGGAAAGTAGTCCTGATCCTGGTGGACGAAACTGCCGGACTCGTCGGAACTCAGCACCACCAGCGTGTTGTCGAGTACGCCGGCTTCCTCCATTTCATCGAGAAAACTGACCAGGCTTGCTTCCATGACGCCCATGGCATTGCGGCGGGCTTTCAGCGGTTCCGTGGGAAGCGGTTCGTCTTCCAGTTC
>JBMCIH010000371.1:0-3291 GCA_048617055.1 Marinobacter sp.
TGATCCAGCAGGTGGCCCTTGCGCAGCATATACAGCGCCAGCAGAATGGCCGGAACCCCCATCAGCCCCGCCAGCAGGAAAAACTGGGCATAGCCGAAGTCTTCCACCACGATGCCGGAAAAGCCCCCGAGAAACTTGCCGGGCAGGGTCATCAGCGAGCTGAACAGGGCGTATTGGGTGGCGGTGAACGAGGCGCTGGTCATGCCGGACAGCCAGGCGATCAGTGCCACATTAGCAATACCCCCGCTGAGGTTATCCGCACTCACCACCAGGGCCAGGCTGACGATATCCGGCGGCATCTGCGCTAGCCACACAAACAGCAGGTTGGTGGCGGCTGTCATCACCGCCCCCAGCACCAGGATGCGCCGCACCCCGTAGCGCACCACCATGACCCCGCCCGCCATGGAGCCGGCAATGGTCATGAAGAAGCCGAAGATCTTGGTGACATCCGCCACCTGGGTCTTGGAGAAGCCCATGAAATTCAGGTAGAACGGGTTGGCCATCACACCCATGGCGATATCAGAGATGCGATACACGGCCACCGTCAGCAGGATCAGCAGTGCCAACTCCCGGTAGCGCCGGAAGAAGTCCAGGAAGGGCCCGGCCACGGCGGCGGAAAACCACCCCGCCACCCTTGCCAGCGTCATGGGCAGGTGGGTCCGTTTTTCCGCCTCCGCCTGGACGCGGTGGGCGATGTCCGCGGCAACCGCGAAATGGTTGACTGTGGGCTCCCGCACAACAAGCACGGTCACCATGCCCACTCCCACCAGCAGCGCCATCACCTGGTAGGACACGGTCCAGGACCAGTATTCCGCCAGGTACAGAGCCCCAGCCCCCGCCACCAGCAGGGCGAGCCGGTAACCAAAGATGTAGGTGGATGCCAGCGCCGCCTGCAGCCGCTCTTCCGCGATCTCGATTCGGTAGGCGTCAATGGCCACATCCTGGGTGGCGGATGAGAAGGCCACCAGCAGCCCGAACACGGCCATCATTTCCGGGGCGGCCACGGGGTCCACTGTTGCCATCAGGAACAAGCCGGTGGCGATGCCGGCCTGGGCGAGAAAGATCCAGCTTCGGCGCTTGCCCAGCAACCGGTCCAGCAGCGGCAACCGGAGCCGGTCCACAATGGGCGCCCAGAATACCTTGATGGAGTAGGTAATACCCAGCCAGCTGAAAAAGCCGATGGTGGCGGTTTCCACCCCGACGTCGGCAAGACGGGCATTGAGGGTGGAAAACACCAGCAGAAATGGCAGGCCCGCCGAGAAACCGAGAAACAGCAGGGCGATGACCTGCCAGCGGCTGAAGGTGTAGACGGTCTCCTTCAGCCAGCCGGATTCGGGACGGGAAACGATGGCGGCGCTCCGGTCAGTCGCGGAAGTTGTTGAACTGCAGCGGCAGGTCCAGGTCCGACTCCTTCAGCATGGCGATCACTTCCTGCAGGTCGTCCCGCTTCTTTCCGGTCACCCGTACCTTGTCACCCTGGATACTGGCCTGCACCTTCATCTTGGCATCCTTGATCATTTTGACGATCTTCTTGCCCTGGTCGGTCTCGATGCCCTGGCGCAGCTTGAGGTGCTTTTTCACCAGCTTGCCGGCCTTGCTCTCGCCGTCATCGTCGATGGCGCGGGTATCGATGTTCCTTTTCGCGAACGCCATGCGCAGCATGTCCATCAGCTGCTCCAGCTGGAACTCCTGCTCGGCACTGATGGTGATGGTCTGGTCGTCCAGCCCGATATCCGCTTCCACGTTCTTGAAATCCCACCGGTTGCCCAGCTCCCGCCTGGCCTGGTCCACAGCATTGGTGACTTCGTGCATGTCGATTTCGGAAACGATATCAAAGGAAGGCATCGGTTGTTTCTCCTGCGCAGAATCGCCCGGTGGCTTACGGGCCGGAATGGCCGATAGCATAGCGGCAATTGCCTGCCACATCGAGCCCGCACAAGTGTCCGATACGGCGACAGGGCCTGGAAACACGTGGTAACACACGAATACACAAGCTCAACAGACGCCCGGCCGGCAGGTGGGTATTCTGTACTCGTGGATCAGGGGAATGTCGCAGTATCCCCTGGCAGTATCCACCCCCGACGGTGAGGGAGCCAGGCAGTACCCTCACCGGATTTTCGGGACCCAGTTGTGTTGTTTCAGGCAGTTCGATCTTTCCTTGTTTGTTGTTCTCAGGCCGGTTCCGCATGGAGCCGGCCTTTTTTATCCGAGGATTTCAGACAGAAGGGATTGAAGTGCACCTCTATCAGAGTCACAGAGACGTCCCATCTTTTTCAGGATGATCCTCTGCTCCACTGTCGCAATCAGTGGCTTTACGACTGACGGTTTCAGCAAACCCGCCTTCTCCCATTCCGCTACAAGCCTTTCCCCGTAGCTTAGCGGGTCACGCACCTGACTGGTGATGGCCATCAGAATGACGTCTGGCCGGCAGGATTGATATCGCTCTGCACTCAGGACAACGGCTGGACGTTTCTAGGTGGTTTTCAGGTTTGTAAAGGGAAAGGCGACCAGCACCACATCGCCGAACTTAAAGCTTGTCGTACTCTGCGTCATCGTCGTTATCCCACACCCTCTGGAAAGAGGCTTCTGCCCCCCGCGCAAAATCCTGGCGCGTGTCATGCTCCCGATCTTTCTGACTCAGAAAATCGATAAAGTCTTCAACTTCCGCCAGGCGCTCCGGCGGCAAATGCTCAAGCTTCCGGACAACCTCTTGAACCCGATTATCCATAGGACTCTCCTGGAACTCAGCCAACCTCTCGCGCCAGTATCGCATGCCCGAAATAAAAATGCCCGGCGAGCCGGGGCATTTTCGATCGTCTGAAAGCGGGTAGATCCGGTATGACCCCTTATAGTTTCCGGCCCTTGCCAGCGGCAATCCGCAACCGCAGGGCGTTGAGCTTGATGAAGCCTTCCGCGTCCTTCTGGTCGTAGGCGCCCTCGTCTTCCTCGAAGGTGGCGATCTTCTCGTCGAACAGGGAATCGTCGGACTTTCGGCCCACCACGTCCACATTGCCCTTGTAGAGCTTCAGGCGCACGGTGCCATTGACGTATTCCTGGGTCTTGTCGATCAGCGCCTGCAGGGCTTCGCGCTCGGGGGACCACCAGTAGCCGTTGTAGATCACCTCCGCATAGCGGGGCATGATGCTGTCCTTCAGGTGGGCCACTTCCCGGTCCAGGGTGATGGACTCGATGGCGCGGTGGGCCCGCAGCATGATGGTGCCGCCCGGGGTGTCGTAACAGCCACGGGATTTCATGCCCACGTAGCGGTTCTCGACGATGTCGATGCGGCCG
>JBMCIH010000372.1:0-3284 GCA_048617055.1 Marinobacter sp.
ACAAGGACAGCCTCGACCGCTTCCTGGAAAACGCCCGCCGGGAACTGGGCAGTGTGGATATCCTGGTCAGCAACGTCTCCGCCCTGGGGGCCGGCAACGACCTGAAGGCCTGGGACGCCAATGTCACCCTCGACCTGATGGCCACCGTTCGCGCCGTAGACAAGGTGCTGCCCTGGATGAAGGAGGCCGGCAGCGGCAACATCATCATCCTGTCGTCCATCTCCGGCATCGAGGTGGGCACCACCCAGCCCTATGCGGCCACCAAGGCCGCACTGATCAGCTATGCCAAGTCGCTGGCGGTGGACCACGGGCCCGATGGCATCCGCGCCAACAGCATCGCGCCCGGCTCCATCAAGTTCCCGGGCGGGGTCTGGGACAAGGCCGAGAAGGCGAACTCGCCGCGCTACCACAGCACCCTGCAGCGCATTCCCTGGGGGCGCTTCGGCAAACCGGAAGAGGTGGCCAGTGTGGCGGTGTTCCTGGCATCGGATGCCGCCAGCTGGGTCACCGGCGCCTGTATTCCCGTGGACGGGGCGCAGCACCGGTCGAATATGTGAGGGCCGGAAATTGGGGTCAGACCCGATTTTTTCGAAGAAAAACATCGGCTCTGACCCCGTTTTAACCACAGTATCGACAACGTCGGGGCAGAATAACCCCACGTCCTTTAGCCACAATCGTCATTCCGGTTCAGTTTTTAGGCAGCTGCAACGACGTACTACGGCCGCAAGCGTTGAGATAAAGGGGTCGGAGCCGATGTTTTCCTGCGGAAAAATCGGGTCCGACCCCGGGGGAAATGAGCCTGGTTAAAATGGGGTCAGACCCTATTTTCCTTCGGAAAAATGGGTCAGACCCCCCCCAATGGGTCAGACCCCTGGTTTGCCGCCGAGGAGGATTTTGACGGCGAGGCAGGCCTCTTCCACTTCCTCGACATTGGGCTCGCGGCCGATGATGACGTCGGAGTAGAGGCAGGACTCGGCCAGGCGCACCATGAAGTAGGACAGGCTCTCCACCCGCATGGGGGGCTTCTCCAGGTAGCCCTTGTCGATCTGATCCTGGATCATGATGGTATTGGCCTCCACCACCCGGCCGTGCATGGTCGAGGCGGACGAGGTCAGCACCCGCAGGGCGTGCTCCGGATCCTGTTTGATGAAATCCCGCAGGGGTTTGGCCCGCACCAGTTCGATGGTGATCCGCCGGTACACTTCGACAATGAAATCAACGCCGGTGCCAGGCGTTGAGGCCACGATAGAGGCACGGATCGGCGCATAGAGTGACCAGAGAATATCCCCCAGCAGCAGGTCCTTGTTGCCTACCCAGCGGAACAGGGTGGCCCGCCCGATGCCCAGCTCTTCCGCCAGTTCAGCCAGGTGCAGCCGCTCGCCCCGGAGCCAGGTGCGGCGGGCACGACTGAAGGCCTCTGCCGGCGTGGCGCCGGCAGAGCGCTTGCGGGTTTTCTGCAGTTCGCGCTGCAGTGGAGAATGGGTTACTGCCACGGGGGTCTCACTTTTGACACTGAAAAGGCACCAAATGCCTTCCGGTCGCTACCTTTTCTGACAATTTTTTAGTTACATAGATAACGCGGATCTGTTGCAATAGAGCCAGCGCTCGGTATTGGAGCGATACCTTCACCGGTAACCTCTCGCAAATGAGTACGACTCTCCAACATATTCACTACAAAAACAATAACCGATTTGGCAAATTGATAAAAACCGGAGCCCGTTGATGCTGTTTATTGCGGCGCTTTTCCTGTCCTGCCTGGTGACGCTCTTCCTGGCGCGCTATGCCTGGGCCAGAAGTGACGTGCCTACCGCCAGGGCGGTCACGGTCCTGATGCTGGGCATCAGCTGGTGGACCCTGTGCTATGCCCTGGCACTGCTCAACGGCGTGGTTCCCGAGCTGATTCCTGAGCCGCCGGGCATGCCGGTCTTCTGGTTCCGGATGATGTTTGTCGGTGTGGTCCTTATTCCGGCCTCGTTCCTGATCTTCATGCTGCAATATACCGGCACCCGGGAGCGGATACGTCCACGGCTCGTCGTGGTTTTAAGCATCATGCCCGTTCTGACGGTCTTTTTTGCCCTGACAGACGGAACCTTCCATAAGCTGTTTCTTGGCGATTTCGCGGCCGATGATGGGCCCGGGGACTTCCGGGGTGGGCCGGTCTTTCTGCTCCATATCGTCTATTCCTACCTGCTTTCGCTGGTGGCCTATGTCCTGCTGATCCGCTTTATCATCCAGACGCCGGCCTACCGGACACAGGCCATTCTGTTACTGATCGGTACCGGGGCCTCAACGGCGGCCAACGTCATGACCATCCTTCAGGCAGTGCCGGACGCCCTGAAAGGGCTTGATATCAGTCCTTTCGGGTTCTTTATCACCGCAGTGGTCATGTTTATCAATATCCGCAAGGAGGGCTTCCTGGATGTCATGCCCATTGCCCGTTCGGTGGTGTTCGAGAATATGGCCGATGGCATTCTGGTTACCGATGCGGCAGGGCGGCTGGTGGACCGCAACCCGGCGGCCCTGAAACTCTTTGAAAGCGGCAACCGGTCTTTAGGCCGCGGTCACCATATTACCGATCTGGTGCCCGAACTCTTCGAAGACGGTAAACAGCTCTCTGAGGTGGAGACCGGCGGCCGGGTACTGAGCGTTCAGCACGACCGTTTCTTCGGTGCCAGCGGCGCGGTCCGCGGGCATGTGTATGGTTTTCGCGATGTGACCGAACTCAAGGAAACCGAAGCCCACCTTCGGGAGCAACTGGCCAGTAACGAAGCCTTGCGCGAGGCCCTCAAGGAAGAATCCATCCGCGACCCCCTGACCGGGCTCTACAACCGGCGCTGGCTGGATGAGGTGCTGGAGCGGGAAATTCCGCGGGCGCTGCGGGAGAAGCAGCCCCTGACCTTCTGCATTATCGATCTGGACCACTTCAAGCAGGTGAATGACAACTGGGGGCACGATGCCGGGGACCGGATTCTGGTGACCCTGGCCAGGCTTCTGCAGGAAGGCAGCCGCAAGCAGGATGTGGCCGCACGGTTCGGCGGTGAGGAGTTTGTGCTGGTGCTGCCCGGGCTGGACGGAGAGCGCGCCCGTGAAGTGGTGGAGCGGCTGAAGAGCCGCTTCGGCGAACAGGACTTCGGGCCCGACGGTCCCGCCAATCTGACTTTCTCCGCAGGCCTGGCCTGTGTTCCGGCCCATGCCTGTGACCGGGAGACCCTGCTCAGGCTGGCCGACCGGGCCCTCTACCGGGCGAAGGACGAGGGCCGGGACCGGGGGGTGATCGACGGCGA
>JBMCIH010000373.1:0-3279 GCA_048617055.1 Marinobacter sp.
CCTGGTGGGCAGCCTGACTGGCCGAGACTGGACCCATCTGGGCCTGGTCTGGCCCTGGCTGGCGGTGGGCCTGCCCGTTGCCATGGCCCTGGCGCGGTCCCTGAACCTGCTGCAACTGGGTGATGAGATAGCCCAGGGCCTGGGGCTGGCCGTGTTCCGCACCCGGGTATTGTTGATGCTGGTGGCCATCGCCCTGACCGCCTCGGTGGTGGCGGTCTGTGGCCCCATCGGCTTTGTCGCACTGATTGCGCCCCATATGGTCCGCGGCCTGCTGCGCACCACCGATGCCCGCCAGGTGCTGCCGATCAGCGCGTTGTTGGGCGCGTTGCTGCTGACCGTTTCGGACCTGCTGGCAAGGGAGCTGTTCAGCCCGACCGAACTGCCCGTGGGCCTCGTCACCGTTGCGTTGGGCTCGCCGGTGGCGTTGTTCCTGTTACGCCGGCTGATGGAGGCAAAGGTGTGATGAGCGTGAATGTCACCGAGAGGTTGCCGAGCCCGGAAGCCGATCGCCGGCCCTGGGGACTGCGCCGTTTCCCCTTGGTCTGGTCACTGGGGTTGCTGACCCTGGTTTTGCTGGCGCTGGTGCACATAGGCGTGGGCACCCTGGAGCTTTCCCCGCGACAGGTTGTGCTGGCTTTGGTGGGACAGGCTGAGTCTGCGCTGCACCACACGGTGGTCTGGGAGATTCGTCTGCCCCGGGCCCTGGTGGCGTTGGTGGCCGGTGGCCTGCTGGGGCTGGCCGGCGCCGTTTTGCAAACACTGACTCGAAATCCGCTGGCGGAACCGGGTCTGCTGGGTATTTCCAGTGGCGCTGTGCTTGCCATTGTTCTGACCATGGTCCTGATGGGTAACGGCACCCTTCCGACTTTTGGCGGCAACCACCTGATTCTACCGTTGGTCGGCGCCCTGGGCGGTTTTATGGCCGGCGTGATGGTTTACTCGCTCAGCTACCAGCGCGGATCGCTGGCGGGCGTCGACCCGATGCGCCTGGTGCTGGTGGGGGTGTTGGTGGCCGGTATCAACGGCTCGTTGATTGCCGCCACCCTGCTGGTGGCCCAGGAGGAGCAGGTGCTGCGCATCGTTCAATGGACTGTGGGATCCACTTCGGGCCGGGTCTGGCCCCATTGGCATACCATCTGGCCGGTAGCGCTGGTGGCGGTACCCCTAACCATGGTGGTGATTGGCCTGGCCGGCGTGCTGATGCTGGGAGACGGGCTTGCCACGGGCCTGGGGGCCAGCGTCGCCCGCGCCCGTATTGCCTTATTCGCGCTGACCGCGCTGCTGACGGCAGGCGCCGTATCAGTGGTGGGGGCCGTCGGGTTTGTCGGCCTGGTGGGTCCCCATGCGGCGAGGCTGGTGGCGTGGAACCTCCCCCGCCGGCTTTTCCCGCTGGCCATGCTGTTCAGCGCTATCCTGCTGTTGACCTCGGATATTGTCGCCCGGACGCTCACCCTTGACGGCCTGACCGCGCTCACCGGCCTGTCCATCCCCGCCGGGGCCCAGGTGCCGGTGGGGGCGATCACGGCGCTGCTCGGTGCGCCCTTCTTTCTGTTCCTGCTGTTGCGAGGGAGAGTCAATTTATGACCGACCCGACATCCATGGCCGGTGGCCATACCCTGGCCGCAGAGGCGGTCACAGTGGGCTATTCCGGGCAGGCGGTGGTGGAATCGCTGTCGCTGTCCATCGAGGCCAAGAGCATTACCGCGCTGGTCGGGCCCAACGGTTCGGGAAAGTCGACCCTTCTCAAGGCCATGGCCAGATTATTGCCCGTCCGCGCTGGCGGCGTGTACCTGGATGGCAAGGCCATTACACGGATGAGCCATCGTGCAGTGGCCCGCGAGCTCGCGATCCTGCCACAAGGGCCCAGTGCTCCGGCGGGGCTGACCGTTGGTGAGCTGGTGGAGCAGGGGAGATATCCCCATGCCGGCTCGCTGCGCATGCTCCGGAAGCAGGACCATGCCAGCATCGAAGAGGCCCTGGCGCAGACCGATATGGCCCGCTTCCGCCATCGGCCTCTGCACGGGTTGTCCGGCGGTGAGCGGCAGCGAGCCTGGATTGCCCTGGCGCTCGCCCAGGATACCCCAATGCTGCTGCTGGACGAACCCACCACCTTTCTGGATGTGGGGCATCAGCTGGAGGTGCTGGAACTGGTGGCCAGGCTCAGGCGTGAGCGGGGCATGACGGTGGTGATCGTGCTGCACGATCTGAACCAGGCTGCCCACTACGCCGACCGGATGGTGGTTCTGGAGCGTGGCCGGATTGTGGCGGACGGGGCACCGAGCGGCGTGCTCACCTCCGCGCTGCTGGCGGAGGTGTTTCGGGTGCAGGCCAGCGTGATTGCAGATCCGGTCACCGGCTCGCCGGTCTGTTTGCCTCACGCACCCACGCAGGGAACCCGAGCCAGAGTGCCCGGATAATGACTTTTCCGCCGACAACAGGGGAATACCATGACCGCTGACGCAAAACGTTTCTGCTCGGTCGAGCACCAGCGCCTGAAAGAACCCCTGGTGGGAAAGGGGGGTGGCCTGGAGCCCCATTTGCTGTTGGCATGGCCCCGTAAAAAATGGGTAGACCATGTGTTTGCCGCCAAGGACATGCCCGAGGCGGTGTTTTCGCGTCTGGAGAAGTTGAGGGATGCAGGCTGGCGCGTGCAACTGATTGACCGGCGCAGCCATGACCATAGCCAGCGCTCTGTGATTGCGCCCATGTCCGGGCAGGCGTTTCGGTTGACGGATGAAGAGCTACCCGCGCTCCTTGATGCCTTTCTGGAGGGCCAGGCGGCCGACCAGTGGTGTCCCGGTCGATCGCCGGAGCGGCTGATACTGTGTTGTACCCACGGCAAAGTCGACAAATGCTGCGCGAAATTCGGGAACGCCGCCTACCAGGCCGTTCGCGGCGAGAATGAGCGGGGCGATTACGGTTTTGATGTCTGGGAGTGCACGCACGTTGGCTGTTGCCGCTTGGCGGCCAACCTGGTGACCCTGCCGGAACTGCGCCGCTACGGCTGGGTAGAGCCAGAATTGGTACCGGAACTGCTTTCCAGTGAGGCCCGGAATCGCCCTTATTTGCCCAGTTACCGGGGCAAGGCGGGACTGAACGCATTGCAGCAAACCGTGGATCTTGCCGCCCGCTACTGGCTTGAGGACCATGGCATCCATGCCGAGCCAAGCGTGCCGACGGTCGCGGCACCCGACGTGCCCACTGTGATGACTGTGCGGGTGGACTGGAGTGATGGCCACCAGGCGGGCGCGCTTGATATCCGCTGCCGTTCCAGGGAAC
>JBMCIH010000374.1:0-3266 GCA_048617055.1 Marinobacter sp.
ACCTGAATCTTTCTCCAGCATAGGACAAACCCGGCCAAATGCGCATTTTCAGCCTGTTCGTGCTTCTCATGCTCTCGCCGGCCGCCATGGCCGCCGCCAAGACCGGCCCCGAGGACATCCGCGAGGCCGGCCGCGCGTTCATGGATGATTTTGTGGAGGCGCAGGCGGCGGAAGGTTTTGAGGCCGAGTATACCCTGGGTAACCTGGATGCGAGGCTGTCACTGGCCCCCTGCCCCGGTAACGCCATCGAGGTGGAATTCAGCAGCGACCCATGGCGCACCACCCGGCCCTCGTTGATGGTCTCCTGCGACGGTGACCGTCCCTGGCGCATGTACCTGGCGGTGGCACTCGAAATCTACGGTGAAGCCATGGTGGCGGCCCGTCCCCTGAGCCGGGGCGATCGGGTAACCGACGAGATGGTGGCCACCGACCGCGTGGTGGTAAACGCCATCCGGCGCGGAGCCATCACCGAGTCCGAAGACCTTCTGGGGCTGGAAATGAAGCGGCCGGTGAACGCCGGCACCCCCTTCACCCCGGATCTGGTAACGGCCCCGGACGCGGTTTCCCGGGGTGACCATGTTATCATCACTGCCAGGCGTGGCTCGTTCGCCGTCAAAACCCGGGGCAAGGCCATGGCCAATGCGCGCATCGGGGACCAGGTACTGGTGGAAAATCTGTCATCGGCACGGAAAGTGCGTGCCCGGGTTACCGGCCCGGGACAGGTGGAAATCGCCATGTAACCCGGCCTTCGGGGGCAGCCGGTTGCCGCAGCGGCATGACGTTGCCGCCGGGCGAGCAGCGAATATGAACAAACTTTTAGCTAAAGAACACGTCAACGCCGCCGATAACAGGGCAAGAGATACATTCTGACCGCCACGGAGCGGCAAGCAATAGAAGGTAAGCGTCATGACAGGTGACATCAACGGGATCGGTAACAGTCAGGTCAATACTCCCAGGACCACCACGGACAAGTCCTCCGGTGGCAAGCCCACCGGCCAGCCTGCCCCGACTGAGCAGGCCCGCAGCCAGGCTCCCGCGGCCCGGGGTGAGAACGTCAACCTGAGCAAGGAGGCCAGGGAAATCCGGCAGATGGGTGAGAAGCTCGAAAGCCAGCCGGAAGTGGACGACAGCCGGGTTGAACAGATCCGTGCAGCCCTGGCCGACGGCAGCTACAAGGTGGATGCCGAGAAAGTGGCCCAGAAAATGCTTGAGATGGATGAAAGCATTTTCGGGTGAGGTAAACCATGTCCACCATCGACAATCTTCAGGCGCTGCTGAACGCTGACCTGGAACAGCTCCGTCAACTCCGGGCGTTGCTGGAGAAAGAGAACACCCTGCTGGCCAAGGCCGATGTCCGGGCCATCGAACCGCTCACCGGCGAAAAGGACGTTTTGCTGGGGGAGATCCGGGAAAGGGCCCGCCGCAAAGTCCACCTGCTGGTGGAGATGGGGTTTCGCCCTGACCAGGGCCACCCTTCCCGCTTTATCCGTGCCGCCGGCCTGACCGAGCTCTACCAGAGCTGGGAAAGCGCTCAGGCGGCCCTGGCGGAGTGCCACACCCTCAACCAGAAGAACAGCAGGATTGTCAGCCACCTGCAGACCCGCCTCTCACGCCTGACCGATATCTTCCGCGGCTCTTCCGGTCAGCAGAAGCTCTATGGCGCAAGCGGCCAGCAAACCTCGGTGGGCCAGCGCAACATCCTGGCCAGCGCCTGACAACGGCGGGAGGCGGCCCCTGCGGCGGCCTCCCGCCGCTTACCACACAGATTGGTAATCTGCTGCCATAGACAGAGCCAGCTACCGGGCCGTTCTGGTAGAATTCCGGCGGTCCCCTAACGAACCGGAGCCTGTCATGGACTACCTTTCACGCCTCAGCTTTCTTTCACGCCTGCCAGTCCCCCTTGGCGCCATTGTCGCCGGTCTTCTGGCGGTTCTTATGGCTCTGCCGGCGCAGGCTGAAGAATCCGCGGGCAACGAAGACCTCCCGAAAGTCCGGGTATCCACCACAGAGGGCGCCTTCACCGTTCGTCTGCGCCCGGATATCGCCCCGGAAACCGTGGACAATTTTCTCCGCTATGTTGAGGAAGACTACTACGACGGCACCATCTTCCACCGCGTCATCCCCGGCTTCATGATCCAGGGCGGTGGCTTTGACCGGGACATGAACCGCAGGGAAACCCGCGACCCCATCGTCAACGAATCCCGCCAGTCAGTAAAGAACCTCCGTGGCACCCTCGCCATGGCCCGCACCCAGGACCCGGACTCGGCCACCGCCCAGTTCTTCGTCAACCTGGAAGACAACCCCCACCTGGACACCACCAGGGCCCGCAAGGGCTATGCGGTGTTCGGTGACGTCACCGAAGGCATGAGTGTGGTGGACGCCATTGGCCAGGCCGAGACCACACAACGCAAGGGCATGAACGATGTGCCGCGGGAGCCGGTTATCATCGAGTCCATCCGGCGGGTCGACAACGGGCAATAGGCCATGGAACGCAACAGCCCCCGCCTGCCAGCGATTGAAGCGGCCGAGATCGAGTGGCGTGACGGTCAGCCGGTCTCCGCCGGCTTTGGCGATGTCTATTTCAGCCGCGACAATGGCCTGGAAGAGACCCGCCACGTCTTTGTGCACCACAACCGGCTGCCGGAACGCTTCTCCAGCCTGACCCGGGGGCAGGCATTCGTTATCGGCGAAACCGGGTTTGGCACCGGGCTGAACTTCCTCGCGGCCTGGCAGACGTTCCTTGACCAGGTCCCCGCCGATACCCGGCTGCATTTCGTCTCGGTGGAACGCTACCCTCTCACACCGGAAGACCTGCGGCGGGCCCTTGCCCTGTGGCCGGAACTTGCGCCCCTGGCAGCCGAACTGATCGACCGCTACCCGCCACTGGTGGCGGGCTGCCATCGCCTGGTACTGAACGGCGGGCGGGTACGCCTTACGCTGTTTTTCGGCGATGCGGTGGAGGCCCTGGAAGAACTGGACTTCCGCGCCGATGCCTGGTTCCTGGATGGCTTTGCCCCCGCCTGCAACCCGGAGCTGTGGCAGGACCAGGTGATTTCACACATACCGGGTCACAGCCGCAAGGGCACCACGGTGGCAACCTTTACCGCCGTCGGCCGCATCCGGCGCGCCCTGGCGGAACTGGGGTTCGAGATGGAGCGGGTACCCGGCTTTGGCAGCAAACGGGAAATGCTCCGTGGCCGGCTGGCCACGGGCCCGGAACCGGCCGGGCCAGCCCCGGCGTCCGTGCTGGTAGTGGGGGCCGGCAT
>JBMCIH010000375.1:0-3262 GCA_048617055.1 Marinobacter sp.
GCTCCGCGGCTGTTTGCTGTTCGCTCATGGGGCCATCCTGTGAAAATCGGATCTGGGTCCGGGTGCCGCCTGCCGCAAGCGGGCAGCAGAGGGCATACCGGCCCCTATTCTAGGGAACCTGATGGCAAGTCTAAACTTTTTTGTCCGTCAATGCCCGATCCGGCACTGGTCTGAAACCGCCGGTGGCCATAAACTTGGGGCAAACCCGTTTTCCGGAGGAGTCCCTGCCATGTCATCCATTGACGTTCGCCGTGCCCATTCGCTGGACCAAGCCCATGCCCGCGAGGCCGCAGAGTCCCTGGCCCAGGACCTGTCCCGCAAATTCGACGTGGACTATGAGTGGGACGGCGACCTCATGCGGTTCCGGCGTTCCGGGGTCAAGGGGCATCTGGATATCTCACCCAGCGAGCTGCACGTCCATCTGGAGCTGGGCATGATGCTCAGACCGTTCAAGGGAAGGATCGAGGAAGAGATCCACAGTCAGCTGGACACCATCATCGGCTGAATCCGGACCGGCCCGTTACGAGGTGGTCTCGGTGCCCTGGTCCGGGCCCAAGCAGTCGGGATTGTCCAGGGAGGGAATCAGCGACGGGTCATCCAGGGCAATGAAATGACTGGGCGAGCCCGTCTCTATAATGGTCATGGTCTTGCAGGACCGGGCGCTCTCCAGCATGGCTGTCTTGTCCAGGATGCGGTCAGTGCCGGGAATCAGCATGCAGCCACGGCTGACGTGCTGGTAGATGTCGGTGGAGGTGTTATCCATCCATGCCATGGCATCCTCCAGGTTGCGGACGATGGTGAGGTGGTCCCGGGTGGCGGAAAACAGCGTACTGAGCAGCATCTTCTTGCGGGGATTCATGCGGCCGAAGAAGGTCTGGCCGTAGACCGACGACGGGGCATTGTTGATCAGGCGGATCAGCCAGGGCCACATGCCGTGGCTGACCGGCTCCAGCATCATGGTCACCAGGGGGTGGAGGCGGCCCTGGGGCAGGGCGGGGGCCTCCAGCAGCAGTTCCGCGTTACGGAACAGGTCGGGGCGCCGGCTCACCGCCTCGAGTATCACCGCTCCGCCCCGGGAATGGCCGTGCACCCGCACCCTGTCGGAGGAGGGCAGATGGGTCATGACCTGGAGCAGCATCTCTGCGTCATAGGCGATGGTCCCGTCCAGCTCGTCGATGGGTCCCTGCCATTCTGCCTCTACGGGGGTGACGCCGTTGACCGGCAGGTGGTAGTTGCTGCAGGTGAGCAGGATCAGTTCGGTGGTGGGGGCGTCGTAGGCCTGGGTGAAGTAACAGTGGTTCTCCAGGTAGCCGTGAACTCCGACCACAGTATGGACGGCCTCGCCACTGTGGTTGCGCACGGACACCGCGCCCTTGCCCACCAGGTATACCTGGCCGGAAAACATCTCGGAATAGGCGATGTCGATCGGTTTGATCAGTTTCCGTATATGGGCGGCTTTCATAACCGGTACCTCCGGAGCCTGGATGGCTGAGCCCTCGTTCGAGTATACGACCAGAAGACGGTAACAATGCAACAGGTTGCAAGCATTGTTAATGCCAGAATGTGCGTTTATGCCCGGTCCTGGTCACGGCAAGCTGTCCGTCTGGTAGTGGAGCGTATTTCGCCGCTCTGTCACAATGCCTGGGCAGGCGCACCGGGCGGCCCATGCACTGTGCCGGCCCCGGGGACGGCGGGGGCTGCCTCCGAATCTGCTGAAACCACCATCCGGAACACCAGGGCCAGACACTTTGAGTGACGCTGCCAACGACAGGGAACCGCTGCGATTACTGCCGATGGATGCGGCGTGGCTGAATCTCGAAAGCCCGCAGAACCCGCTTACCATCACGGTGCTGATGCGGGTCTCCGCCCTGACCCTGCCGGAGCTGCGGGTGTTCCTGCAACGCTACTGGCTGTCCTGGGAGCGGTTTCGCATGTTGCCGGTGGAACGGTGGTGTGGCTGGTGCTGGGAGCGGGATCGCCACTTTGACCTGGCCAACCACCTGGTGCACGTGCCCGAACCCATGAGTGAGGCCCGGCTGCAGCAATGGGTATCGGCCCGGCTCAATCAGCCACTGCGCCGTGACCGGCCCCGGTGGGGGTTCTGGCTGGTCCCGAAGGCTGAGGGCGGTGCCGCTCTGCTGTTTCGTATTCATCACTGCTATGGCGACGGCATGTCGTTGCTGGACGTGTTCGACAGCATCTGCACCCGCTCGCCCCAGGAGCGCCCGGAGCAATACGGCAACCCGGAAAGGACCTCGGTCCGGCGCTGGTCCCAGGTGCTGCAGGCCTGTCGCGATGCGGTCAGTACCACCGTCAGGGGGCGGCCGGAAGACGCACGCCCGGCCCAGGCTCCGGCGGAGGGTGACCGGATCCTGCCGGAGCAGGACCATGGCAGGCTCGAACAGGGGCTGATGACCAGCCTGCAGGCCATCCATGAAATGACCGGCATGGTGACCGAACCGGAGGATACCCGCTCCACCCTGAAGCGCCCCCTGCTGGGGCGCCGCCACTGCCGCTGGTCGCAGGCGGTACCGGTGCCCCGCTTCCTGTCGGTGGCGCGGCGTTCCGGTTGCAGCATCAACGACGTGCTGCTCAGCTGCGTGGCGGCCGCCATGCGCGACAGCATGGGTATCAACGGCCGGGAACTCAATCAGGCGGTGGTTCATGCTGCGGTGCCGGTGGACATCCGCCGGGCACTGCCGGGCACCATGCGGCCCGTCCGTGGCATGCCGGGCAACTACTTCGGCACCATCTTTGTGCCCCTGCCGGTGGATGGTGGCTTTGCCCTGGAACGGCTCTGGCGGGTCAAGCATGAAACCCGCCGTCTCAAACGCAGCTGGCAGCCCATGATCGCCTGGGGGCTCAGCGGCCTGGCGTCGCTGTTGCCGCCGGCATTGCGTCAGCCCATTTCCGAGCTCTTCTTCCGCAAGGCCAGCGCGGTGGTGTCCAACGTCCCCGGTACCCGAGAGCCCCGGTATCTTGCGGGTCACAAGGTAACCGAGCAGATGTTCTGGGCACCCCAGGCCGGCGAGATCGGCCTGGGGGTGAGCATCGTCAGCTACGCCGGCAACGTACAGTTCGGGGTGGTCGCGGATGAAGCCACCGTGGCCGACCCGGACGCCTTTCTGGCCCGGTGCCTGACGGAACTGGACCAACTGGGCCAGGCTTTGCAGTAGCCCGCTCTGGTGGTGAGGGTGTGACCAGTGCCCCGTGCGGTTAATTCGCTGACCTACTGCGTGACGCCGAGGCCTCTGGCCAAGGC
>JBMCIH010000376.1:0-3243 GCA_048617055.1 Marinobacter sp.
GGGACACTAGAGGCCTGAGGTTGGAGAACCGGTTTGCAAAAGCCCGGAAACGGCAAACGATAGGCGGTAACCATCTGATAAGAGTCGAAAGGCTTCGCCCTTGAGTAATGCCACGGCACCGGTGACGGTCAGCGGTGCATCCAGAGGGTACGTCCGGTACCTCATGGGGTGATCTCCGTTGCGGGAAATGCAGGAGCATGCCTTTGGGTCGGGTATGTTATAACATCATTTTTTGTGAAGCCCTGTTCATTACGATTCAGGAACCGCCTGTCAGAAAATGCTACCTTTAGTGTCTTTTCTGACCGGGGAGCCGCATGGGGAGTCTGTTCGCCTACGCCAGTCTGTTCCTGGCCGCCTTTGCGGCCGCCACCTTCTTCCCGTTTCAGTCAGAGGCCCTGCTGGTGGGCCTGCTGGCGGCCGACCGGTACTCGGTGGTATTACTGCTGGTGGTGGCCACGGCGGGGAACGTGCTGGGGTCGCTGGTGAACTGGTACCTGGGCCTGTACATCGAGAAGTTCCGTTACCGGCGCTGGTTTCCCTTCAAGGCGAACAGTCTGGAGAAGGCCCAGTACTACTACCACCGCTGGGGGCGCTGGAGCCTGCTGTTGAGCTGGGCGCCGGTTATTGGCGACCCCCTGACCCTGATTGCCGGCATCATGCGGGAGCCGCTGCGCAGCTTTCTGCTGATGGTCACCATCGCCAAACTCGGGCGCTACGTGGTTACTGCCCTGCTCACCTTTGGCTGGCTGAGTCTCTAGTGTGCCGCATCACTGACCGGCCTGGGGCGTGGTGCCGGGCGTGTCCTCATGGCCCCGGAAAAAGGTTTCCAGAAGCAGCTGGATATCCGCCGGCAGCACGGGTTTGGTCAGGTAATCCTCCATGCCCACGGCCCGGGCGGAATCCCGGTCCTTGTCGGTGACGGACGCGGAGAGGGCGGCAATGACCGGCTGTTGGATGTCCTCCATGGCGCGGATACGTGCCGCCACGTCCTGTCCGGTCTCGCCGTCCAGGTGGAGGTCCATCAGCACCAGGTCGAAGTGCTGCCGGCGAATCTCGTCAATGGCGTCCTGACCCGTTGTGACCGACCGGGCCTGAACACCAAAGGACTTCAGGTAGCTCTCCGCGATCTGGCAGTTCAGGGGCACGTCGTCCACCACCAGCGCCCGCAGACTGCTGAACCGGGGTTTGACGAAACGCCTGTGCTGCTGCACATCCGATTGCTGTGACACCAGGTGGTTGTACAGCTGCGAAGGCGTAACCGGCTGATAGAGCAGGGCGCCGCCGGCCCGATGGATATCGTCAGTCCACCTCCAGGCAAAGTCCACCGGCAAAATCAGTATCAGGTTGTGGAGCCGGCAGGCGCCGGGCTTTGCCAGCAGCCTGCTGATAAATCCTTCAACGGCCTCCGTCCGGCTGTCGTCGACTTCGATAACCACAAAGGTGTCCTGGGTATCGCCCCCGGTGCCCAGCTCTTCCAGAAGCTTCCGGCCGTCATCAAGGGTGTCCAGGGGGACCATGGTGAGATCCCAGGGGGCCCGGTAGGTTTCGAACAGGGCCAGGCTGTCCCCCAGGCCATAGTGATACACCCTGACCGGCCTGGGCGTGGTCAGCTCCCCCATTGTGGGCTCGCCCGGGGCGACGGACACCGGCACCCGGAGCTGGAAAGTGGAGCCCTTGCCGGGGGTACTGCGGACAGTCAGCCCGCCCCGCATCAGATTGGCGAGGCGCCGGCTGATGGCCAGCCCCAGCCCGGTCCCGCCAACACTCGTGGATGCAGGGTCGGTGACCTGCGCGAAGTTCTCGAAGATGCGTTCCTGGTTCTCGGGCCTGATACCGATGCCGGTGTCCCTGACGGTGATTTCCAGCCAGTTTTTGTCCCCGTCCCTGGTAAAGGCGACATCAAAGCGGACACTCCCGCGCCGGGTGAACTTGATCGCATTGCCCACCAGGTTGATGCAGATCTGGGAAATTCTCAGCAGGTCCCCGGTGACCCTGCGGGGCGTGGCCGGGTCGATGTTGATGCGCAGCTTCAGCCCTTTCTCTTCGGCCACGATGGTAAACAGGTCAATGCTGCGGTGAACCAGCGTGTCGATATCAAAGGCTTCGTAGCCGAGTTCCAGTTGACTGGCCTCAATCTTGGAAAGGTCCAGGATATCGTTGAGCAGCTGCAGCAGCGCTTCCGAGGCCGAGAACGCCTTTCTGGCAAGGCTGCGCGGGTATTCGTCGAGAACAGCATCCTGCAGCAGCACAAGCATGCCGATAATGGCATTCATGGGGGTACGGATCTCGTGGCTCATGTTGGCGAGAAAGGCAGTCTTGAGCGCCACGGCGGACTCTGCCTCACGCTTCTGTTGTTCGAGCTCCCGGTTGAGCTCCTCAAGCTGCTTCTCACGCATGCGGATGTCATTGATATCCAGGGTCGTGGCCATGAAACACCGTTCGCCGCCCAGGGTGAGCGGATAGTAGTTGAGCGCGACCTCCCGGTATTCACCGGACTGGCTGGGATAGCGGTCCGTAGCGGATACCGTCTCCCCCGCCAGCGCACGCTCATAGTACTCACGGCGCCGGGCGGCGACCTCCGGCCCCACAAGCTGCTCGATGGGGCGCCCCAGTGCGTCATCCTTCGAGAACGGGAACCAGTGTGCCCCATAGGCATTCATGAAACGGCACCTCAGGTTGGTGTCCCACACCGACACCACCAGCGGCAGGTTATCGGTAACGCTCCTGATGAAATCAAGGCTGTCCCGGATCTGGGCGGTTTTCTGGTTCACCTCCTTCTCCGCCCTTCGCCGGGCGTTGACCAGCAACAGGAAGACCGCCAGTATCAGAGCGTTGATGACCAGTCCGGCAGCCAGGATAATCAGCGGCTGGCTGCTGGCATTGAAGGCGTCAAACAACCGGTTTGTCTGTACCTCCACATGCCAGCGGCGCCCGTAGATGTCCAGGGTGTAAGTGGTTTCGTACATGGGAGAGTCACTGGCATTGCCGCCGGCGTTTTCATCCAGTTCGCTGTACAGGACGGTGTCGCCATCCGTTATACGCAGGTTTATCTGGCGGTTGGTTTCAGCAAGCGTACCTTCCATAAGCTTGGCCATGATGAAGGGCGCGAACACCAGGCCCTGGAACTGCTCTTCCCGCTGATTCGCCGGAGGTATCTCCGCCCCTTCGTAGAACGGGTAGAAAAACAGGAACCCGGGCGTATCGGCTTTGTCCTGGACCAGTACAATCGGTCCGGTGATCCGC
>JBMCIH010000377.1:0-3239 GCA_048617055.1 Marinobacter sp.
CCCTGGGCGGCGCGGCCAATCAGCAGGCCGTCCGCCCCGGTATGCCGGAGCACGGCCCGGGCCCGCTCGGGCGTCGTGATGTCGCCATTGGCGAATACCGGTATGTCCACCGCTGCCTTGACGGCGGCGATGGTGTCGTACTCCGCCTCGCCCCGGTAGGCGTCCGCCCGGGTCCGGCCATGTACTGCCAGAGCCTGAATGCCGGCGTCTTCCGCCATGCGGGCAATGGTCACCGCGTTGCGGTTATTCCGGTCCCAGCCGGTGCGCATCTTCAGGGTGACGGGCACATTCACAGCGGCCACCACCGCCTGCAGGATGTCCTTCACCAGCGCCTCGTCCTTCATCAGAGCGGAACCGGCCGCCTTGTTACAGACCTTTTTGGCCGGGCAGCCCATGTTGATGTCGATGATCTGGGCGCCGTGGGCCTCGTTCATGCGGGCCGCACCGGCCAGCATGTCCGGGTCACCGCCGGCAATCTGCACCGACCTGGGTTCCGGTTCGCCGTCATGGTCCAGCCGCAGACGGGACTTGCGGGTGTGCCACAGGGACGGGTCGGCAATCACCATCTCGGACACCGCCAGGCCCGCCCCCATACGCCGGCAAAGTTGCCGGAAGGGGCGGTCTGTCACGCCGGCCATGGGCGCGACCACCAGTGCGTTGGGCAGGGTATGGGGCCCGATCGTCACCGTGGGTAGCATGGGTCTGTATCCGTTGTCGGTTTCCGGAACTGCCTGTGGATCCACCACACCTCACCGGCCGGTACGCGCCAGGCGAAACCCGTCAGAGGAGGCTGTTTGATCCAGGGGGCGACAATGATACCGCCGGGGGGGCGGGTATTGAAGGCCGGACAGGCTGAAAAAGTTGATTATTTTTCACCCTGTCTGGTTGACTTTCATGCAGTGTGCTGTCTTTGCGGCAAGAGCCGGCTCAGGAGTCATCGCGCCGGTTGACAAACCGGAGGTTGTAGTTGACGGCATCCCGCCCCGGGTCCCGGATGCTGATGGCAATCCGGACCGGTGTGCCCGGTGGCATGGACTCAAGCTCTTTGCCCTCTCCCTCAAGGTAGTCCTCCGGCGGGAAGATGCTCTGGGCCACCACATCACCGTTGAGGTTGGAGAAGGTAAGCGCGATCGCGGGGAAAGGCTGTTCGAACTCGGCCTGGTTAATGATGACTGCATCCACCAGCAGCGCGTTACGGTTGTCCGGGTCGGTGCGTACCACCAGCTTGCGGCTCTGGATCCGGTCCAGGGCAATCAGGGGTTCGAGTTCGCAGCCGGCGTATTCGCAGGCCTTCTCATACCAGGGCCGCAGTTCGGGGATAGCGGAGAGCCGGTCAAACTGGAACCAGGCCGCCTGGGATATCAGGCCGCCCAGCAGCGCCACGATGACCAGGGTCCAGAGCCAGCCCCGCAGGCGGCGGCCCGAACCGGAGCGGACGGCAACCGGCTCCCGGGACAGCTGCTCGTAGGGCGAAACGTCATCCAGTGGCGGGAAGCCGCCACCGCCTGAGGTGCCGCGCCGGTGGCCGTGGCCTGCCGGGGCATCATCCGGCGGTGGCGCAGCGGTGATTTCCGTGATCTCAAGGTCGTCCATCGAGTAGGGCGCGCCGGCTGCCGGTGACGACGGGCCAGCGGGCGGCGTCTGCCGCTGTGGCTGGGTTGCCGCGGCGGAATTGGTTGGCCGGGGCCCCGGAGTTTGCCCGGTGCGCGGCGGGTGAGAGGGTCCCGGGGGGGTGTCGGGCAGCTCTTCCTGGAGCATGGCCTCGGCCCAGCTCTCGTCCACATCCCCGGTGCCATCCTCGTCATCGTCGCGAGCCGGGTCAAGGCCACTGTCGGTGCGGAAGCTGTCGCTCAGCTCGTCATCGGAAAAGCCGAGGTTCCGCCCCGCGTAGGCGCCTTCGGTGGCGTCTTCTTCCGGATTGTCCTGAAAGATAATGTCGTCTTCCGGGTCGGTGGCGCTGAAGCTTTCCTGCTTCCCGTCTTTTGCAGCGGGAGAATCCCCGGTGGGGGGGGTGTCCGCATGGCCTCGGGCATCGAAGACTTCCATGCAGTTGCCGCAGCGCACCTTGCCATTGGCCACGTTCAGCTGCTCGCCGGTAACCCGGAAACGGGTGTCGCAGTGGGGGCAGCGGGTCAGCAGACTGGAGGTATCGGCCATCCTTAAATCCTGTAAGGTCTCAGACTCCCAGCAGTTTAGCGACACCGTTGCCATTCGTCATCCGGCAATACGGCGGCCTGTGAGGCGTATCCATTCTTCGCGCTGTTCCGGTTCGTCCATGACGAACCAGGGTTCATAAGCGCTCATTACGTCACTGGCCTGTTGCGCCAGGATACCGGAGAGCACCAGGTGACCGCCGGGCGTGACCTTCTGCGCCAGCGTGGGCGCCAGCTCCACCAGCGGACCGGCCAGGATATTGGCCAGCAGGATATCCGCCCGGGTGTCCGGCTCGTCGCCGGGCAGGTGAAGGGCGAGGCGGTCGTCGCCGATCTGGTTGCGGCGGGCGTTATCCCGGCTGGCTTCCAGGGCCTGGGGGTCGGTGTCGACACCGATGGCATGGCCGGCCCCCAGCAGCAGGGCGGCCAGCGCCAGAATGCCGGAACCACAGCCGTAGTCGATGACCTGGCGCCCCTGCACCCCGGCTCCGTCGAGCCATTCCAGGCACAGGGCGGTGGTGGGGTGGGTGCCGGTGCCAAAGGCCAGGCCCGGGTCCAGCAGCAGGTTGGCGGCGTCCGGATCGGGCGCGGCGTGCCAGCTGGGAACGATCCACAGGCGCTGGCCGAACTTCAGGGGTTTGAAGTCGTCCATCCAGGCCCGCTCCCAGTCCTTGTCCTCTACCAGGGTGACCTCGATGTCGGGCAGGTCCTGCTGGGTCTGCCGGTGCCAGGCGTTGCGGATCGCGCTGCAGATCTGGTCGATGTCCTGCCCGGCATCGAACAGCCCGGTGACCCGGGTGTCATGCCACAGGGGTGTGGTGCCGGGGTCCGGCTCGAAGATGGGCTGATCGGCCGCATCTTCCATGGAGACGGCATCAGCGCCCACCTCCATGAGAAGGTCTTCCAGCTGGTCGGCGGTTTCCGGGTCAGCCGGAATCTGCAGTTGGACCCAGGGCATGTCAGTCCCTGATCAGGTTTTCGAGGTAGTGGATGGTAAAGTCCACGCCCTTGAAACCCCCGTCCCGTACCAGTTTGCGGTGCAGGGGCTGATTGGTCTTGATGCCTTCGACCACCAGCTCGTCCAGC
>JBMCIH010000378.1:0-3234 GCA_048617055.1 Marinobacter sp.
ATCCAGCAGAATGCTGTCGAAGGGTGCGCCGTCCCACCAGGCGTCGGTGGCGGCGGCGTCCGCCTCTTTCAGTGTGGCAGACAGCTGCAGACGGTCCAGATTCTCCCGGATGCGGGGCAGGCGGTCGGCGGAGGCGTCGATGGCCACCACCTCGGCCCGGTTGTCCGCCGCTTCCTGGATAGCGCAGGTCTTGCCGCCGGGGGCCGCGCAGGCGTCCAGAATGCGTTGCCCCGGCGCCGGTTGCAGCCACTGGGTGCACAGTTGGGCCGCTTCATCCTGGACACTGGCATCGCCGGCGGCAAACCCCGGCAACCGCTCCACGGGCAGCGGCCGTTCCAGCTGGATGCCATGGAGGGCAAAACGGGTGGCATGAGCTTGAATGCCGGCCTCTGCCAGCCTTGCCAGGTACTCATCCCGGGTCCCGCGCATGGGGTTGACCCGCAGGGTCATGGGAGCCTGGACGTTGTTGGCATCCAGAATCGACGGCCAGTGGTCCGGCCAGTTATGGCGCAGCTTTTCGACGATCCAGGCTGGATGGCTGTAGCGGGCCTGTTCACTGCCGGGTTCCGGAGCCCCTTCCCGCTCCGCCGCCCGCAACACCCCATTGACCAGCCCGGCCAGCGGCGCCCGGCCCAGGGCCTTGCAGGCCTCCACGGTTTCGTTGAGCACGGCGTAGGAGGGGTTGTCACTGAAGCGCAGCTGGAACAGGGCCGCCAGCATCAGGTGGTGGATCACCCGGTCCTGTTTGCGCAGCGGCTTGCGCAGGCGCCCGTTGAGTTCCTCGTCAAGGCGATGAAACCAGCGGCAGGTGCCGTAGCACAGGGCCTGCAGCTGGGGCAGCTGGTCGGCGGCGAGGGCGGCGCTCTCCCGGGGCAGGCACTGGGTCAGGGACTCCCCCTGCTCTACCGCCTGGAGGACCCGGGCGGCGACGGCGCGCAGGGGCAGTTCCCGGGCCATCAGCGCAGCACCTGCCCGGGCAGCAACACGGCCTTGCCGCCATTGATCAGATCCGACAGCGACATGGCACGGGTGCCCGGCAACTGGATACGGGTGACCCGCAGCACGCCCTGGCCGCAGGCGATATCGGCACCGCTGCGCTCCCGTGCCAGCACGGTGCCCGGCGGCTCGTTGCTGCTGTCGTCGATGGCCACGGCTTCGTGGATACGGACGCGCTGGCCTTCCAGTTCGCCGTCGGTGCCCGGCCAGGGGTTGAAGGCCCGCACCTTGCGGGCGATGGCGGTGGCGTCGGCCCGCCAGTCGATGCGGGCTTCGTCCTTACTCAGCTTGCGGGCGTAGGTGGCCTCGCTGTCGTCCTGGGGCTGCGGGGTCAGCCCGCCCGCTTCCAGGGCGGCCAGGGCCTCGACGATGGCGGCGCCGCCCATGTCCGCAAGCCGGTCATGGAGACTGCCGCCGGTATCGTCGTCGTAGATCGGGGTGCGGTGTTTCATCAGCATGGGGCCGGTATCCAGGCCGGCATCCATCTGCATGATGGTAATGCCGGTTTCAGCATCGCCGGCTTCGATGGCCCGGTGGATGGGGGCGGCACCTCGCCAGCGGGGCAGTAACGAGGCGTGGATGTTGAGGCAGCCCTGGCCGGGGATATCCAGTACCGCCCGGGGCAGAATCAGCCCGTAGGCGGCCACCACCATGACATCCGGTGCCAGCTCCCGCAGCTGTTGCTGCCGGGCCGGGTCCTTCAGGGAGGCGGGCTGGAACACCGGCAGGCCGGCGTTCACGGCGGTCTGCTTGACCGGGCCGAACTGCTGTTTGCGGCCCCGGCCGGCGGGTCTGTCGGGTTGGGTATACACGGCAGCCAGCTCGTGGTCAGCCTTCAGTAATGCCCTGAGAGCCACGGCGGCAAAGTCGGGTGTTCCGGCAAAAACGATTCGCACGGCGGTTTCCTGTTTCTGGCTGCGTTGGCGGTAGCAAACGAAAAAACCGGGCGCTTACACCCGGTTCTCGCTGTCACGCACTGGTGATATCAGGCGCTTTTCTTGTGAAGCTTCTCCAGCTTCTTGCGGATCCGGTTGCGCTTCAGGGCGCTGAGGTAGTCCACAAACAGCTTGCCGTTGAGGTGGTCCATCTCATGCTGGATGCAGACCGCCAGCAGGCCGGTGGCCTCCAGCTCGAACGGTTTGCCATTATAGTCCAGAGCCCTGATGCGGACGTGCTCGATGCGCTCCACATCCTCGTAGAAGCCGGGAACCGAGAGGCAGCCTTCCTGCATGGGCTGGTAGTCGCCGTCGAGCACTTCCACTTCCGGGTTGATGAACACCCGCGGTTCGCTCCGGTCCTCCGACAGATCCATCACAATGATCTGCTCGTGGACGTTGACCTGGGTGGCGGCCAGGCCGATACCCGGAGCGTCGTACATGGTTTCAAACATGTCGTCGATCAGCTTGCGGGTCTTTTCGGTGACTTCCTTCACCGGTTTGGCGATGGTCCGCAGCCGGGGATCCGGATATTCAAGAATGTTCAGAATCATAATTGCCTGTACTTGCCTGAGTTGCCATGATCTCCTGATGAGGTCTGGCTGGTGTCACAAAAATGCGATCGCGTACCGCGACTTTTGCTGTCCACTCGCTATGATAATCGGAGCGAAAACTCCGTATTCAAGGACCAGCAGCTTGCATAACTGTATTATCGCCGGAAGCTCCATTGAATACAAACTGATCAGGTGATAGCCAGAGACTACTGTACGACAAGAATATAAGATCACAACTTGTTTACTTTCCTCTATATTAGGGGGGAGCAGGCTTTCAAGGCACGCGCGATGAAGGATTTCACAATGAGGAAACTGCTGTACGCTCTGGCAGCCGTAATGCTGCTGTCCGCCTCCTGGGCACAGGCACAGGGCCCGGAGCTCCGGTCTGACCACCCTGAGCGTTACACTGTAAAGAAAGGCGATACCCTCTGGGACATCTCGTCCCGGTTTCTGGAAAACCCCTGGTACTGGCCGGAGATCTGGCACGTCAATCCGCAGGTTAACAACCCGCACCTGATCTATCCGGGGGATGAGCTGACCCTGGTCTATATCGACGGCGAGCCCCGCCTGACCAAGTCCGCCGATGGTGTGATCAAGCTGTCGCCCAAGGTTCGTTCCGAACCCATCGACACGCCCATTCCCGCCATTCCGCTGGATGCCATCGACAGTTTCCTCACTAAGACCCGCATCGTGACTGCGGAAGAGCTTGAGGCGGCGCCTTACGTGCTGGAAGGCGAGGAAGGCCGCAT
>JBMCIH010000379.1:0-3233 GCA_048617055.1 Marinobacter sp.
GCGATCATCGCAGTACCCAGGATAAACACACCTGTAGTGACAAGCGCTTTGAGATTCCCGTTCATTCCAATGCTCCTTCGCTTCGCTGTGGCCCCCAGGGGTCACAAACCTGAATGTCGACTTCCCGGGAATACAAACGCAATGGATGTGCCAGGGCCCACCCGGTCCGCCGACACAGGCGTAGCGCAGCAGGCAACGGGAAGCAGCCCCCAGCAAAGGGGGCAGCACGGGTAAAACTTGCCGGCCAGGAGGTAAGAATTACGGCCCGGGGGCAACAGCCCGCGGCGCCCGCCTGTTCGGACGGGCTCTTTACCGGGCCCTGCAATCCGGCTAACGTTCCCTGTGAATGTAACGGACAGGAATAACCATGGGTTTTGCTGCCATCCACGAACGGGCACTCGCACGCAAGGGCGGTGAGAAAGCGCTGCAGTCCCTGTTGCCGCGAGTGGCCACGCCAGACGAACTGATCGACCTGGGGGATGACCGCTACCTGGCGGAAATTACCCGGTGCGTGTTCCGTGCCGGCTTTGTCTGGCGGGTGATCGACAACAAGTGGCCGGGGTTCGAGGCGGCCTTTGACGGCTTTGTCCCGCTCTACTGGCAACAGGTGCCGGCGGAGGTACTGGAAGAGCTGGCGGGCGACGAGCGCATCGTGCGCAACCTGCAGAAAATCCGTACCGTCCCGGAGAACGCCCGCATGATTGTCAAGGCGGCCCGCGAATACGGCAGCTTTGGCATCATGCTGGCGCAGTGGCCATCCGACGACCAGGCGGGCCTGCTGCTGTGGCTGAAGCGCCACGGTGCCCGCCTTGGTGGTAACACCGCCCAGTATTTCCTGCGGATCGTCGGCTGGGATGGCTTCATCCTGTCGCAGGATGTGATTGCCGTACTCCGCCTGGAGGGTCTGCTGGACGCCTCCCCGGGCAGCAAAAAGGGACTGCTGCAGGCACAGGCGGCCTTTAACGACTGGCACCGGGAAACCGGCCTGCCCTACAGTCACCTGTCGAAGATTGCATCCTGCAGCCTAGAGCGCTGAGACAAAGACCCGTCCGGCCCCGGGCAACCCAGACTCCCCAAGGAGAGATCGCGGTGAAATACTGGCTCCTGCTCGCCCTCGCCATTGTGGCGGAAGTGATTGGCACCTCGGCCCTGAAGAGCAGTAACGGGTTTACCCGGCTGTGGCCGTCGCTGGTGGTGGTGCTGAGTTATTCGGTCGCCTTCTACGCCCTGTCCCTGACGCTGAAAGCCATCCCGGTGGGTGTCGCCTACGCCATCTGGGCCGGGCTCGGGGTGGTGCTGATCACCCTGGTGGGCTGGCTGGCCTTCGACCAGAAAATGGATGCGGCCGCCGTCGCCGGCATGACACTGATCGTGGCCGGGGTGGCGGTGATCAACCTCTACTCCAGTGCCGGCGGGCACTGAAGCGGACTGCCCCGGGCCGGAACAGGCCGTTAGCGCACCGGCTGCCGAAGACTGGAGCCCTGGGTGTAGGCGTACAGCCGCCCCTGGTGGATCGCATCCGCCAGGTCCCGGATCAGCGCCGTCATATTCGGCGGCGAGGTCCAGGGCTTGTCATGCACCAGTTGCCAGGCTTCATGAAGGGCATGGTTGAAGGGGTCGTGCCCGGTATGGCTGGCGATCCTGCGAAGGGTTTCCGTCGCATAGGCGCGGTCGTGAATGAATGCCTCGGCGTCGTGACTGCCACTATGGCGTGGCCGGCGGGTCAGTTCGTAGGTGCGGTTGAAGATATCGTGGACCAGCACCGGGTCTTTCCTGAACATCCCTGTCTCCTGCGTATGGTTAGGCGCGATGATCGGCGCGGCTGCGTCCTGAGCCCTGGGCGTATTCCAGCATGCAGGTAGCGCTTTTTCAAGCGCCGGCAGCCCTCAACCGGCACCTAGGTCCCGCTTTGGGGGCACCGGTCGCGCGGACAGCGGTCAGCTTTCAGCCGCTGCTTCAGCGTTGAGCAACTGCGGTTTCTTCAGCGCCTTCTGGAACAGGTCCCTGTTCTCGGCAATGGCCAGCGCGCAACGGTCGGCGGTGTCCTCATCCAGCCCCTCCACCTTGCGGGTCAGGAACTCCCGGATCTCCTCGGACAGCTCCAGCACCTTGTCCCGGGCATCAGCGTCGGATTTGTTGGTGAACAGCAGGGTTTCCGGGTGCTTCAGTGCCATGTCCAGCCCATCCTTATCGGAGAAGTAGACTGCTTGTACCGCCATGGGAGTGCCTCGCAGTGATGGTTGTTTTGATGCTGGATAAATTTACAGTATTTAAAGGCGATACTCAAACGCCCAGGCGGTGCGCCTGAGTTGACGATGCCAAAACCACTGTATCGGCGGGTATGCGGAGGCTGTGACCCTGCCATACCGACTGCATGCCGCCGCACAGGCAGCTGCCGGTGTACACAGGCATATCTGTTGCTCGGTTTACCGGCATGGCACAGGCCGACCGGTTAACTTCCGCGGACAGGCTGGCGGCACTACTACCATCAGCCGACCACCACCATCGGGTTGCCGACCACAATGGTGCCACCATGTACAGTCCTGTCGCCGACACGGGCCGCCGCTTTGCCGTTGATAAAGACCGATGACGACCCCTTGGCGATGGTATCACTGGGTCCGCGGCAAACGAGCTTGTCCCCCACCCGGGCGGCGGGCTGGGCGCCGATCATGACATCCCCCGAGCCGGCCACGATGGGGCCGCCCACATGATCTGTCTTGCCGGTCTTGTCCGGACAGGTGTGATAACAACCGAGTGTTGCGGCGGGTTTGCCCATCCCGGGGTCCTCCTGAGTCATCCGTGATTGTGAAGGTTATGCCTCCGGTGAGTATATACGCCAGCAAAGACAGGTCCAATGTCCTGGTTGGCAAAACCCGCTGAGCAGTGCATCAAAAAACGTTACACACGGAAACGGTATTTGCCCACCTGCCGGAATAGACTGGGACTTCGCTCACCAAAACCCAGCATTGCCCGTGAGGTGGCGATGCACTGTCACAGGTATTGCGCCATGTCATCCCAGGCCACTCTCGCCCGCTCTGAAGCCGCCGTCCGGGCATCCTCCGGCGGGGCCACCCCGGCTTCCGCCTGGAACCCCTTGCGATGGGGCAGCCTTCAGGTACTGACTGCCATCCTTCTGTTTACCCAGACGGAAGGCTGGTTGCGCTGGCTGGCCATTGCCCTGGGGGTGGCCGGTGTTGCCATGGCGCTAATGCAGCTACGTCGTGGCGGCGGGG
>JBMCIH010000380.1:0-3217 GCA_048617055.1 Marinobacter sp.
GTACTCATGATGGCCGCCAGAATGGCCGCCAGCAGGATGCCGGACACCACCGGGTGGAAGAGCACATCCACCAGTACGATAAAGGCCCGTTCGCCGTCCTTGAGAGGCTCGCTGAAGTCGTACCCGATGGCGGCAAAGCCCACCAGAAGGGCACCGAGCAGACCAAGGCCACTCCACAGCACGGCAATGCGGCGTGCGGTGGGGATATCCGCTTCACTGCGGATGGCCTTGAAACGGGCAAGGATGTGGGGCTGCCCGAAATAGCCCAGCCCCCAGGCCAGGGAGGATACGATGCCCATGACCCCCAGGGCGGCACCCTCGCCATCGGTGAACATGTTCAGGAAGCCAGGACCCTTTTCAGCCATGGCCGCTTCGGTGGCACCCCAGCCGCCCTGCACCTGGATCGCCCACAGCGGCACGATCAGCAGCGCGGCGAACATCAGCAGGCCCTGGATCACATCGGTCCAGGACACCGCGAGGAAGCCGCCAAAGAAGGTATAGGCAACGATCGCGATGGTACCTATGGCCACGGCAGTCACATAGGGCAGGTCAAACACGGTATTGAACAGTTTGCCGCCGGCCACCAGGCCCGAGCTGGTATAGAACAGGAAGAACAGCAGGATGAAGAACGCGCACACCACCCGCAGCACACGGCTGGTATCGCCGAAACGGTTCTCGAAGAACGACGGTATGGTCAGCGAATCCCCCGCCGCCAGCGAGTAGATCCGCAGCCGGCGCGCCACAAACAGCCAGTTCAGCCAGGTGCCCACCAGCAGACCGATGGCAATCCAGGATGCGCCGATACCACTGGCGAAGGCGGCCCCCGGCAGCCCCAGCAACAGCCAGCCGCTCATATCGGAAGCCCCCGCACTGAGGGCGGAAGGCAGGGGTCCCAGGCTACGGCCACCCAGAATGTAATCGGACAGGTTAGTGGTCCTTTTCCAGGCGACATAGCCAATCGCCAGCATCAGAACCAGATACAGTACGAAGGTCACAATGACCCCAAGATTGTTTTCGACCATAAGCCGGTCTCCCTTTTGCGCTTGTTCGGGCTGTTTTTCTTGCGCCCCCGGACAGGGCCCGTTGCTGCCGGGGGTTTCCGCTCAGTCGTGTTTGCCGTCGACCCTTTCTACACCCAGTGAGAGCAGTGAGGCGTTACCCCCCACCGCCGTGGTGTTAATGGTGCGGGTGCGTTCGGTGGCAAACCTCAGGATGTAGTGCGGGCCGCCCGCCTTGGGACCGGTACCCGACAGGCCGCGCCCGCCAAAGGGCTGTACCCCCACCACAGCGCCGATCTGGTTGCGGTTGATGTAGGTGTTGCCCACCTTGACCCGGCGTTCGATATACGCGGCGGTAGCCTCACTGCGGCTGTGGATACCCAGGGTCAGGCCATAGCCGGTGGCATTGATGTGATCGATAACCTCATCGAGCTTGTCGGCATCGTAGCGCACCACATGGAGAATGGGCCCGAAATGCTCCTTCTCCAGCTGCTGGATACTGTCGATGCCAAAGGCCGTGGGGGCAATGAACCAGCCACGGTCACAGCCGGGGGGCACCGGCGCCTCGGCTATGAAATGGGCCCCGGAAGCACGCAATTCGTCCAGGTGCGCCTGCAACGCCGACCGGGCCTCTTCGTCGATGACCGGGCCGACGTCGGTGCTGTACCGGGACGGGTCGCCAACCGACAGTTCCTGCATGGCCCCCGCCAGCAGGCTTTCCATGCGATCCGCCACATCCCGCTGGACATACAGCACCCTCAGGGCGGAACAGCGCTGACCGGCACTGGCAAAGGCCGACTGCAGCACATCCCGCACCACCTGCTCAGGCAGGGCACTGGAGTCCACGATCATGGCATTCTGGCCACCGGTTTCGGCAATGAGGGGCACGATGGCGCCCGGGCGCCCGGCCAGTTGCCGGTTCAGCAGGTGCGCCACCTGGGTGGAGCCGGTAAAGGCCACACCGGCAATGCGTTCGTCCGGCACCAGTGCGCCGCCGACAGTGGCGCCGTCGCCGGGCAGGAACTGCACCACATCCTTCGGAAAGCCCGCCTCCAGCATCAGCTCATGGGCGCGGGCAGCCAGCAGGCTGGTCTGCTCCGCCGGCTTGGCAATGACCGCATTGCCGGCCACCAGGGCAGCCATCATCTGGCCGGTATAGATGGCCAGCGGGAAGTTCCAGGGGCTGATGCACAGAAACACGCCCCGCCCTTCCAGGTAGAGTTCGTTGCTTTCCCCGGTCGGCCCGGGCAGGGCAATGGGCCGGCCAAAGCGGGACCGGCCCTGCAGGGCATAGTAACGGCAGAAATCCACCGCCTCACGAACCTCATCAATGCCATCCTGAAGCGTCTTCCCAGCCTCCCGGCAGCAAATGGCCATCAGCTCTTCCATATGCTGTTCCAGCAGGTCGGCGTAGCGCTCCAGGCAGGCCGCCCGTTCCTCCACCGGCCGGCCGTTCCAGGCGGGGAATGCCCGGCTGGCCACCTCCAGTGCCTCGAGGGCATGGGATTCAGTGGCCCAGGTAACCTGCCCCACCTGGTCGTCGCGATTGTGGGGCGCCCGCACCCGGGTGGTTTCGCCGTCGCTGCGGCGCTGGCCGTCAATGACCGGTGCTGCCTGCCAGGTGGCAGAGGACCAGTCGGACAGCTTTTGCAACAGCGGCGCCCGGTCCCGCTCCACGTGCAGGTTCATGCCCCGGGAATTGCGCCGCTCCGCGCCGTAGATGTCCTGGGGAAGGACGATACGGTCGTTGGCCAGGGTGTCATATTTCTCCAGCTCATCCACCGGGTTCTTCACCAGCTCCTCAATAGGAGTGCGGGCGTCCACCAGCCGGTGGACAAAAGACGAATTGGCACCGTTCTCCAGCAGCCGCCTTACCAGGTAGGGCAACAGGTCCTTGTGGGCCCCGACCGGCGCGTAGATCCGTACCGGCACGTCTTCATGCTCAAGGATGGTGTTGTAAAGGGCATCACCCATGCCGTGGAGCCGCTGGAACTCGAACCGGCGGCCCTTCTGGCGGGCCATGGCCAGCACCGAGGCCACGGTATGGGCGTTGTGGGAAGCCAGTTGCGGATACAGGCCGCCTTCGGTGTAATCGCTGAGCAGGAAGCGCAGGCAGGCCAGGTAGGAGGTATCCGTCGCTTCCTTGCGGGTGAACACCGGGTAGCCATCCGCCCCCATCTGCTGGCTGAGCTTGATCTCCGTGTCCCAGTAGGCGCCCT
>JBMCIH010000381.1:0-3199 GCA_048617055.1 Marinobacter sp.
TGGTGTTCAAACAGCTCCGCCTCAAGGGACTCCTCGCCCGCGCCGAACCGCGGCTCGGTAAGGTAGGCGCGGTAGAACATATGCACCTGATCGATGTGGGGCACATGGATCATGGTGTACAGGCCGGCCAGTTCCACATCGGCCATGGCCTCTTCCAGGGTCTCCCGTGCAGCCGCCTCTTGCGTGGTTTCTGCGTTTTCCATAAAGCCCGCCGGCAGGGTCCAGTAGCCATAACGGGGCTCAATGGCCCGCCGGCACAGCAGAATCCTGCCCTCCCAGACCGGTACCGTGCCCGCCACGATGCGGGGGTTCTGGTAGTGGATCGTGCCACACCTTGTGCATACATAGCGGGGCCGGTTATCGCCGGCGGGAATGCGGCTCTCCACGGGGTGGCCGCAGCTACTGCAGAATTTCATGGATTACCCCGTATACTATTGTGAGTTCTGGCACCAGTGTATCGTTCGCCGGTGGCCTTGTCCCATTTCATAAGGCGGAGACAGATTTTGCTCGAATTACTGACGGAAAGGCTAGCGCGACATGTGCCAACCCGGTTGGCGGTCGACTATCCTGAAGCCAGTGTGCTGGTGCCCGTAACCGATAACAGCAGGGCGCCGGAGATTCTTTTTACCCTGCGGTCAGCCAACCTGAGCACTCATCAGGGCCAGGTGGCCTTCCCCGGCGGGAAACGGGACACGACCGACCCCTCTCTGGCCCATACCGCCCTGAGGGAGACCCATGAGGAAATCGGACTGCCGCCGGACAAGGTACAGCTGATCGGCCCGCTCAGCCAGGTGATCTCCCGCTATGGCATCCTGGTAACTCCCTACGTGGGCGTGGTGCCGGCCGATCATCCGCTGACTCCGAACCCCTTCGAGATCGAGAGTATTTTTCATGTTCCTGTAGAGTTCTTCCTGGAGGACAGGCGGGAGCGCACCGACGCCCTGCCGTTTCTCGACAATACCTATTATGTGCCCTGTTACCGCTGGCAGGGCTACCAGATATGGGGGCTGTCGGCTGTGGTTCTGGTGGAGTTTCTGAATGCCGTGTACGATGCCCGCATCGATCTACTGGAGCCCCGCCAGGACTGATCCGGCGGGACCAACCGAGGAGGCTCTGTCATGCTATACCAACTTGCGGACCACGCGCCCGAGCTGATTGGCGAAGGCCAGTTCATCGCCCACAATGCCACCGTCATTGGCCAGGTGGCCCTGCACGAAAGCTGCAGCATCTGGTTCAACGTGGTCATCCGGGGGGACAATGACCTGATCACCATCGGCCCGGAGTCCAACGTGCAGGACGGTTCCGTATTACATACCGATTCCGGTATCCGGCTGACCCTGGGACGCGGGGTTACCGTGGGCCACAAGGCCATGCTCCATGGCTGTGAAATCGGCGACTACTCCCTCATCGGCATCAACGCCGTGGTGCTTAACGGTGCCCGTATCGGCAGGCACTGCCTGATTGGTGCCAATACCCTGATCCCCGAAGGCATGGAAGTGCCGGACGGCTCGCTGGTGATCGGAGCCCCGGGACGGATCAAGCGGGAGCTGGGCGACAACCAGAAAAAGATGCTGGAACTCAGTGCCGCCCACTACGTGGAAAACGGTGCCCGTTACCAGAACTCGCTCAGGCCGGTACTGCCGGAAGATGAACACTGATGACGGAGCGTACAGACAGGGTGAGGTCCCCCTGTGTCAGCATCTGCGCCCTGGACGAGCAGGACGTCTGCGTGGGGTGTCACAGGACGGGTGACGAAATCCTCAGGTGGACCGTCATGACCGATGAGGAACGTCGCAGGGTTCTCGAAAACGTCACCCGGCGTGAACGCGAGAGCCTGATCTGACCAGCCTCTCCTGACCTCGGGTCTGTAAATTCCATGAAAAGGCCGTTCCCTAAAGGAAGATTATGAGCGTAACCCTGGGCACCCCCCTCAAAACCAATGGCTACCGCGTCCTGCTTTGTGGCTCCGGAGAGCTGGGCAAGGAAGTGGTGATCGAATTGCAGCGGCTCGGGGTGGAAGTGATCGCCTGCGACCGCTATGAGAATGCACCAGCCATGCAGGTGGCCCACCGCAGCCATGTGATCGACATGCTGGATCCGGCCAGTCTCCGGCGCGTTATCGAACAGGAAAGGCCCCATCTCATCGTGCCGGAAATAGAAGCCATTGCCACGGCTGAGTTGGTGAAGCTCGAGCAGGAAGGCTTCCGGGTGGTGCCCACGGCCCGGGCGGTGGACCTGACCATGAACCGCGAGGGTATCCGGCGGCTGGCGGCAGAGCAGCTGGGGTTACCGGTGTCGGGCTACCGCTTTGCCGAAACCCGGGATGAATTCACCCGGGCGGTGGCCGCCTTGGGCTTCCCCTGTGTGGTAAAGCCGGTGATGAGCTCTTCCGGCAAGGGCCAGAGCCTGGTGCATAGTGAAGCGGAGGTCGGGCCCGCCTGGGACTATGCCCAGACCGGAGGACGCGCGGGCAGGGGCCGGGTGATTGTCGAAGGGTTTGTCGACTTTGATTACGAGATAACCCTGCTGACGGTCCGCCATCAGGGTGGGGTGAGTTTCTGTGATCCCATCGGGCATTACCAGGAAGAGGGGGACTACCGGGAGTCCTGGCAGCCCCAGCCGATGAGCCCCCGGGCCCTCGAGCGAAGCCGCGAAATCGCCCGGGCCATTACCGATAACCTGGGTGGTTACGGGGTGTTTGGGGTCGAGCTCTTTGTGAAGGGTGACCAGGTGTGGTTTTCGGAAGTCTCACCGCGACCCCACGATACGGGCCTGGTGACCCTGGTTTCCCAGGATCTGTCCGAGTTTGCCCTGCATGCCCGTGCTATCCTCGGGCTGCCTGTGCCGGCCATCCGGCAGCTGGGGCCCTCGGCGTCGGCGGTTATCCTGCCGGAAGGGCAGTCCGTCTCGCCCGCCTATGACGGACTTGACCAGGCCCTGGCCCTGCCGGATGTCCAGTTGCGTCTTTTTGGCAAGCCGGAATTATCTGGTCGGCGCCGGATGGGCGTGGCCGTCGCCAAAGGCAACAGTGTGGAGGAGGCACGGCAGTTGGCTTCCACCGCAGCGGCAAAAGTGCGGGTACGAATGGAATAATAGCCGGAATGGTTGAAATCTGATCGCTTCGGGCAAATAATAATCGATCAGATAGCCGCAAACCGAAACCGCCATAAAAAAGTTCACAAAGGTCGTTGACAGAAAC
>JBMCIH010000382.1:0-3188 GCA_048617055.1 Marinobacter sp.
GACGGTGGCGTCAACGGTGAGAAGCTCGAAGCGGTTGAAGTGGACGATGTCTGCGACCCCAAACAGGCCGTTACCGTTGCCAACCGCCTGGTGAACGAGGGCGTCAGCTTCGTGGTCGGACACCTCTGTTCCAGCTCCACCCAGCCTGCCTCCGACATCTATGAGGACGAAGGCATCCTGATGATCACCCCCGCCTCCACCAGCCCGGAAATTACCGAGCGGGGCTACGAGCTCATCTTCCGCACCATTGGTCTCGACAGCATGCAGGGCCCGGTGGCGGCAGAGCACCTGATCTCCCTCGACCCCCAGCGGGTTGCGGTGGTGCATGACAAGCAGCAATACGGGGAAGGCATTGCCACCGCGGTGCGCGATACCCTTGAGGACGCGGACGTCAACGTGGTGATGTTTGAAGGCATTACCGCCGGTGACAAGGATTTCTCGTCACTGATCACCAAGCTCAAACAGGCCAATGTCGACTATGTCTACTACGGCGGCTACCACCCGGAGCTGGGCCTGATCCTGCGCCAGGCGCGCCAGGCTGACCTGGACGCCGTGTTCATGGGCCCCGAGGGCGTCGGTAACAAGGACATCAACACCATTGCCGGTGACGCTGCCGAAGGGCTACTGGTTACCCTGCCGCCAAGCTTCGATGAGAAGGAAGAGAACCAGGAGCTGGTGAAGGCTTTCGAAGAAAAGGGTGAGGACCCCTCAGGCCCCTTCGTGCTCACCTCCTACACCGCGGTCAAGCTGATTGCCGAAGGCATCGAGAAGGCCGGCTCCACAGACCCCTTCGAGGTGGCTGAAGCCCTGCGCGAAGGCTCCTTCGATACACCGATCGGCACCGTCCGCTACGACGACAAGGGGGACATGGAATCCTTCGAGTTCGTGGTTTACGAGTGGCACGGAGACGGCAGCAAAACCCCCGTCAACTGAGTAGCCCGCCCCGGGCTGAGCCCCGCCCGCGCGGTCACCCCCGGCCGCGCGGGCGTTCATGACAGTCAGGTTGACGGAGAGTACCTTCGATGCAGGATTTGCTTTATTTCTGTCAGCAGCTGATCAACGGACTGACTATCGGCAGCACCTACGCACTGATTGCCATTGGCTACACCATGGTCTATGGCATCATCGGCATGATCAACTTCGCCCATGGCGAGATCTACATGATCGGCACCTATACCGCGCTGATTGCCATTACCGGCCTGGCCACACTGGGCATTGCCTGGCTGCCGCTGGTGTTACTGGTGGCCCTGCTGTGCGCGGTGATCGTCTCCAGCTCCATGGGCTGGGCGGTGGAGCGGGTGGCTTACCGGCCGGTGCGCGGTCGCCACCGGCTGATCCCGCTGATTTCCGCTATCGGCATGTCCATCTTCCTGCAGAACTATGTGCATCTGTCCCAGGGCTCCCGCAATATCGGCTTTCCCGGCCTGATTGACGGCGGCATCCGCCTCGGAACCACCGGCGGCTACCAGCTGTCCATTTCCTGGATGCAGATCACCATCTTCATCACCACTTTCCTCTGCATGGCCGCACTGTCGCTCTTCATCTCCCGCTCCCGCATTGGCCGGGCCTGCCGCGCCGTGTCCCAGGATCTGGGCATGGCCAACCTGCTGGGCATCGATACCAACCGCATCATCTCCGCCACCTTTGTCATCGGCGCGGCGCTGGCCGCCGTGGCCGGCTTGCTGCTGGGCATGTATTACGGTTCGGTGGACCCGCTGTTCGGCTTTATTGCCGGTCTCAAGGCCTTTACCGCAGCGGTGCTTGGCGGCATCGGCAGCATTCCGGGGGCCATGCTGGGGGGGCTGATACTGGGCATTGCCGAGGCCATGACCTCGGGTTACCTCAGCGGTGAGTACAAGGATGTGATCTCCTTCAGCCTGCTGATCCTGATTCTGCTGTTCAAGCCCACCGGGCTTCTGGGCAAACCGGAAGTGGAGAAGATCTGATGGTGGCACATAATTTCCGACACGCGCTGTTCTGCGCGGTCATCACCCTGATCATTGCCTGGCCCATCATGGGCCTGAAACTCACCGCCGCGGGCACCCGCATCACCGTCACCGGTGCTGACACGCTGGTCTGGCTCTCGGTGGCACTCGCCGCGGTCGTCGTGTTCGTCTTCCAGCTGTACCGTGACAGGTTCATGGCCGCCCTCGGCCAGATCGGTGTGGTCAACCCGCTGGCCAACCGGGAACCACTACCGCAGGAAAAACGGCTGCGGCTGGAGAACATTGGGCTGGTGCTACTGATCGCCATTGCCCTGGTCTGGCCGTTCTTTGTGTCCCGGGGCTCGGTCGATCTGGCCACGCTGGTGCTGATCTACATCATGCTGGCCCTCGGGCTCAACGTGGTGGTGGGCCTGGCCGGCCTGCTGGATCTTGGCTACGTGGCTTTCTATGCGGTCGGCGCCTACACCTTTGCGCTGCTGTCGAACTACTGGGGTTTCTCTTTCTGGATGGCCCTGCCCATCGGCGCCGCCCTGGCCGCCCTGTTCGGCCTGGTGCTGGGCTTTCCGGTACTGAGGCTGCGGGGCGACTATCTGGCCATTGTCACCCTGGGCTTCGGCGAGATTATCCGCATCCTGCTGAATAACTGGACCAGCGTCACCGGCGGCCCCAACGGCATCGGCGGCATTCCCGACCCCACCCTGTTCGGCATGGAGTTCGGCCGCCGGGTGAAGGAGGAAGGCAACACATCCTTCCATGAGACCTTTGGCATTGACTATTCCGGCGAGCACAAGGTGATCTTTCTGTACCTGATTGCGCTGATACTGGCGATCATCACGGCGTTTGCCATTCGCCGCCTGATGCGCATGCCGGTGGGGCGTTCCTGGGAAGCGCTGCGGGAAGACGAAATCGCCGCCCGTTCCCTGGGGCTCAGCCGCACCGCCGTCAAACTCTCCGCGTTCACCATCGGCGCCTTTTTTGCGGGCTTTGCCGGCACTGTGTTCGCCTCCAAACAGGGCTTTATCAGTCCCGAATCCTTTGTGTTCCTGGAATCCGCCATCATCCTGGCCATTGTGGTGCTAGGCGGCATGGGCTCCCAGCTCGGGGTCATCCTCGCGGCCATTGCGGTGACCATCCTTCCGGAGCTGGCGCGGGAATTTTCCGAATACCGCATGCTGATCTTCGGTGCCGCCAAGGTGCTGATGATGGTCTGGCGTCCACAGGGGCTGATACCCATGCGGCGGC
>JBMCIH010000383.1:0-3170 GCA_048617055.1 Marinobacter sp.
TCCACCATGTCTCTTCCATCGCTGCGGCGGGGCTGTACCAGGGTACATTCCGCGGGGATATGTTCGATCAGGCCACCAGGCTGGACCACCCCTATCTGAAGAGCAAACACGACGCCGAGGCAGTAGTGCGTACTGAATGCCAGGTGCCTTTCCGCATCTATCGCCCGGGCATGGTGGTAGGCCACTCCCGCACCGGCGAAATGGACAAGATCGACGGTCCTTATTATTTCTTCAAGCTGATCCAGAAGGTGCGCCATCTGCTGCCGGAATGGGTGCCGACCATCGGCGTGGAAGGTGGCCGGCTCAACGTCGTGCCAGTGGATTATGTGGTGGCCGCGCTGGACCATATAGCCCACCAGGGGGGGGAGGACGGCCAGTGCTTTCACCTGGTGGACCCAGACCCCTACAAGCTGGGAGAAATCCTCAACATTTTCTGCGAGGCCGGCCACGCGCCCCGCATGGCCATGCGGGTGGACGCCCGCATGTTCGGCTTTATTCCCCCGCTCATCCGGCAGTCGCTGAAGGGACTGCCGCCAGTCAAGCGGCTGACCTCGGCGGTGCTGGACGATCTGGGCATACCGGAGTCGGTGCTGTCGTTCATCAATTATCCCACCCGCTTTGATAACAGGGAGGCGGAGCGGGCCCTGAAGGGCAGCGGCATCGAAGTTCCCCGCCTGCCGGACTACGCCGCCATACTCTGGGATTACTGGGAACGGAACATGGACCCGGATCTGTTCCGTGACCGCAGCCTGCGGGGTGCAGTGGAAGGCAAGGTATGCGTCATCACCGGTGCCACCTCGGGCATAGGCCTGGCCACGGCCGAAAAGCTGGCGGATGCAGGCGCGGTTCTGGTGATAGGCGCCCGCAAGCCCGAACGGCTGAAAGAGGTGGCCGAAGCCCTGAGAGCGCGGGGCGCGCAGGTGCATGCGCACCAGTGTGACTTTGCCGACATGGAAGCCTGTGACCGCTTTGTGGCCGAGGTGCTGGAGGAGCACGGCGCAGTGGACATACTGGTCAACAACGCAGGCCGCTCCATCCGGCGCTCGCTGGCTCTGTCTTTCGACCGCTTCCACGACTTCGAGCGCACCATGCAGCTGAACTACTTCGGCGCGGTGCGGCTGATCATGGGGTTTGCCCCGGCAATGCTCAAGCGCCAGCGGGGGCATGTGGTGAATATCTCATCCATCGGTGTGCTCACCAATGCGCCCCGTTTTTCCGCCTATGTGGCCTCCAAGTCCGCCCTGGACGCGTTCAGCCGCTGTGCGGCGGCGGAGTGGTCAGACCGTAACGTCACCTTTACCACCATCAACATGCCGCTGGTGAAGACTCCGATGATTGCCCCCACCCGGATCTACGATTCGGTGCCCACGCTGACACCGGACGAGGCGGCGGACATGGTTGCGGAGGCCATCATCCACCGGCCCAAGCGGATTGCCACCCGCCTGGGCATTTTTGCCCAGGTAACCCACGCGGTGGCGCCCAAGCTGGGGGAAATCGTGATGAATACCGGCTACCGGATGTTCCCGGACTCACCGGCGGCTGGCGGCCGGCGGGATGAGCGCCAGAAGATCACCACGGAACAGGTCGCCTTTGCGGCGCTGATGCGGGGCATTCACTGGTAAAGCAGTGGCAGCGGGCGGCGCCTCATCGGTCGGCAGTATCGGTCGGGTTCCGGGCGCTCACTTCCGGCAGCGGGAAGCCGCCCAGGGTCTTCCATCGGTTGACGATGGCGCAGAACAGGTCGGCGGTCTTCTCCGCGTCATACGCGGCGGAGTGGGCTTCCCGGTTGCTGAACTCCAGTCCCGCCCGCTTACAGGCTTCCGCCAGAACCGTGTGTCCATAGGCCAGGCCAGCCAGGGTGGCGGTGTCGAAGGTGGAAAACGGGTGGAACGGGTTACGCTTGATATCGGCCCGCTCGGCAGCCGCAAACACAAAGTTGTGGTCGAAGGTGGCGTTGTGGCCCACCAGTACTGCCCGCTTGCAGTCGTGGGCTTTCACCGCCTTGCGGATCGGGCTGAATACCTCCCGCAGGGCCTCTTTTTCGTCAATGGCGCCACGGTCTTCCGCCCAGGGGTCAATGCCAGTGAAGTCCAGGGCGGCCTGTTCCAGGTTGGCGCCCGCGAAAGGCTGCACATGGCGGGCTACGGTTTCGCCCCGGTGCAGCCAGCCATTCTCATCCATGGTGACGAGCACGGCGGCGATTTCCAGCAGTGCATCGGTACGCGGGTTGAAGCCCCCGGTTTCCACATCCACAACGACCGGCAGAAAGCCCCGGAAACGGCGGGACATGGGGTGGGGCGGGGGAGTAACTTCAGTCACAGGGTCTCCAGCTCGGTTCCAGAACAGTACCCGGGTCAGGCCAGGCGCCAGCGCAGGGTCTCGCCGGCCCGCAGCGGCACGATGCTGCCACCGGCCAGGGGCAGGCTCTCAGGTGCGGTCCAGGGCTCCCGCTTCAGGGTGATGGTGTCGGTATTGCGGGGCAGGCCATAGAAGTCAGCACCGTTGAAGCTGGCGAAAGCCTCCAGTTTATTCAGCACACCGAGGTCTTCAAAGATTTCCGCATACAGCTCAATGGCGGCAAAGGCCGAATAGCAGCCGGCACAGCCGCAGGCGGTTTCCTTCCGGTCCCGGGCGTGGGGGGCGGAGTCGGTACCCAGGAAAAACCGGCTGTCGCCACTGGCCACCGCGTCCTGCAGGGCCTGCTGGTGCAGATTGCGCTTCAGGATCGGCAGGCAGTAGAGGTGGGGGCGTATCCCGCCCACCAGCATGTGGTTACGGTTGTACATCAGGTGCTGGGGGGTAATGGTGGCCGCCAGCCGCCCTTTGTCGTGTGCACGCACGAAGGCGGCCGCCTCGCTGGTGGTGATGTGTTCCATGACCACCCTCAGGGTGGGGTGACGCTCCATGACGGGGTCCAGCACCTGGTCGATGAAGGCCTTTTCCCGGTCGAAAATGTCCACGTGTCGGTGGGTCACCTCACCGTGAACCAGCAACAGCATGCCGAGTTCAGCCATTGCGGCCAGCACTTCGTCGATTTCGGCCACATCGCGCACGCCGGAGGCGGAATTGGTGGTGGCACCGGCGGGGTAAAGCTTGGCAGCGGGAATACCCGCCTTGACCGCCGCGCGGATGTCTGCCGGGGTGGTGGTGCCGGTAAGGTACAGGGTCAT
>JBMCIH010000384.1:0-3167 GCA_048617055.1 Marinobacter sp.
CCGGAGTCCTCCTGGATGGTCACCCGCTGCCCGGCCTTCAGCCGCTGCAGACCCTTGGACACCACCTGGTCACCTTCCTCAAGGCCTTCGAGCACCGCGACCTGGCCATCCTTGACACTGCCGGTGGTGACCGAGCGCCGGCTGACGGCCTGCTCGCCGTCGTCGTTTTCCCCGATGACGAACACATAGTCACCATAGGTGTTAAAGGAAACCGCCGTTCGTGGCACGGTGATCACTTCCCGGTCCTCCGGCTGGCGGGTTCGGACGGTGGCGAACATGCCCGGGCGCAGCTTGCCGTCCGGGTTTTCCAGGGTCGCCCGGATACGCACAGTGCGGGTCTCCGGGTTGACCGAAGTGTTGATGGCGCTGACCTCGCCGGTGAAGACCTGCTCAGGCACGGCGGCAACCGTGGCGGTCACCTCGTAGCCACGTTCCACCTGGGGCAGGTTACGTTCCGACAGGGTGTAGTCCAGATAGATGGGGTCGAGCATGTTGATCTCGACGATGGGTGTGCCGGTGGCGATATATTGGCCCCGGTCCACCAGTCGCAGGCCCAGTTTGCCGTCGAAGGGCGCCCGGATGACCTTCTTGCTGAGCTGGGCCTCGGCCTCATTGACCCCCGCCCGGGCCGCATCGTAATTGGCCTTGGCCTGGTCGAACTCGGACTGGGACACGGCGCGCCGGGGCAGCAGGTTCTCCACCCGCTTGAATTCCTGCCGGGCCAGCTGTGCCTCGGCGCGGCGGGTGCGCAGGGCCGCCTGGTCGATTTCCGCATCCAGCCGAATCAGCACGTCCCCCTCCTCGACCGTGTCACCGGACTCGAAGGCAATCTCCTCTACTACGCCGGGAACCTCGTTGGCCACGCGAATGCCATTGATGGCCTCGATGCTGCCTACCGACTTGATAGACGGTGTCCAGTTCCGCACCCTTGCGGTGGTGGCCGAGACTTCCGCGGGCGGCTCGCCCTGGGACATCTGTTCTTTCATCTGCCCGAACTGGTAGAACTTGTAGCCGAAAATGCCTCCGAGCACCACGCCCAGAAACACGATAACGATCAGCAAACGACGGAAGGTGCGCATAATGAAAATCCCTGGCGGCAGTCCAACAAGTTCCCCGGCCACTGGCGGTCTGTGCCGGAGAATACGCAAGTGTATACAGAGATAGGAATTATTTCACTTTATAAGCAAGCGAAACAGTCTTGTTTTTGAGCCTGTTTTCTGTACAAAACGGACAGACAGAAGCCCGGTGCCCGCAATTCAGGGCTGGCGGGGCACCGGGAGGAGGGGTTATCGCAGGATGACGAGGGGCTTCTCGGCGGTCTTCAGCATGGTGGTGGTGGTACTGCCCACCAGGAACTGTCGGATCCGGGAGTGTCCGTAGGCCCCCATCATCAGAATATCGATATCGTGCTCCGCCTGATAGGTGTGGAGCGTCGGCTCCACATCCCCTGCCCGGATCGCCAGGTGGATATCCACCCCCAGCCCCGACAGCATGGACCCGGCCCGTTTGAGCTGCTCCCAGCGGTCACCGGTCTCGGGCCCCACCATCACGATGTGCAGTGGCATACCCTGGAATACCGGGCTTCCTGCCAGCAGTTCCACGCTTCTGAAGGCGGTCTGGCTGCCATCAAAAGCGAGCATGGCACTCTTTGGCGTAGTGAATTCGTCCGGCACCAGCAGGATGGGCCGGTGGAGGCTGCGGATAACGGTTTCCAGCTGGCTGCCGATATGAAGGTCGCGGTCGGAGCTGCTTTCACCGTGCAGCCCCATCACCAGCAGGCGGGTCTGTCCTTCCAGCGCCAGCAGTGACTCGGTGAGGTCGCCATGGCGCTGGCGCTTGAGCACGTCGCCGTTGACGCCCCTGTCCTTCAGCCGCTGCTCGGCCTCATCCAGCAGGTGATGACCATGTTCCAGGGCCAGCCTGCTGCGCCTTGCGTCCAGTTCCGCCAGCTCTTCCAGCAGGTGTTCCCGGGTACCCAGGCCGATGTTGCCGGCCAGGTCCGGCGCCACAGGGTAGCGCTCCTGGTCCAGCACATGCAGCAACATCAGCGGCACGTCCATGTGCTGGCTGGCCCAGGCGGCGTAATCGCAGACTGCGGGGGCCGCCCGGGAACCATCGATACAGGCCACTATTCGTAGCATGAGGTTCTCGCTTTCAGAGTCATCATGGTTGTTGTGACTGCGATTGCTGTCGATCTGCGTCTTGTCGGTCATGTCAGTGCCCCATCAGCTGGTCAACAGCGTCCGGCTTGTCATGCACGCCGAAACGGTCGACGATGGTGGCGCTGGCCTCATTCAGGCCGATGACCTCCACCTCGGCGCCTTCACGGCGGAACCTGATCACCGCCTTGTCCAGTGCCGCCACCGCGGTGATGTCCCAGAAATGGGCCCTGCTCAGGTCAATCACCACCTTATCCGGCGCTTCCCTGAAGTCAAAGGATTCCGTGAATTTTTCCGATGAACTGAAGAAAACCTGACCCACGACACGGTAGGTGCGGGTGTCGGTATCGTCGTAGTACTCGGAGGTGACCACCATGTAGTGGCCCACCTTGTTGGCAAAAAACAGCGCCGCCAGCAGCACACCCGCCAGCACACCGAATGCCAGGTTATGGGTGAACACAACCACGACTACCGTCACCACCATGACAATATTGGTGGATAAGGGGTGTTCCCGCAGGTTCTTGATGGAGCCCCAGCTGAAGGTGCCGATGGAAACCATGATCATTACCGCCACCAGCGCCGCCATGGGAATCTGCACCAGCCATTTGTCCAGCACCAGTACCATGATCAGCAGAAAAATGCCTGCCGACAGGGTGGAGAGCCGGGTGCGGCCCCCGGATTTGATGTTGATGATGGACTGCCCGATCATGGCGCAGCCGGCCATACCGCCCAGCAGGCCGGAACCGATGTTGGCAATGCCCTGGCCCTTGCACTCGCGGTTACGGTCGGAGGTGGTGTCGGTCAGGTCATCCACGATGGTCGCCGTCATCATCGACTCCAGCAGTCCCACCACCGTCAGCCCCACCGAATAGGGCAGGATGATCATCAGGGTTTCCAGGTTCAGCGGCACGTCCGGCCACAGGAAGACCGGCAGGGTATCCGGCAACTCACCCATATCGCCGACGGTGCGGATATCCAGCCCGTACCCCATGGCCACCCCGGTCAGTA
>JBMCIH010000385.1:0-3161 GCA_048617055.1 Marinobacter sp.
GAGCACAACCTTGCCAAGGTTGGGGTCGCGAGTTCGAATCTCGTTTCCCGCTCCAGATTTCCAGAAAACCCGGTCCGCAAGGCCGGGTTTTTTCGTCTGATACCCCCCGGTTTCACCGAACTTCAGTATACTGGCCCGGTTTCCCGGGGCCCTCCGGGTGACTCGCTGACCTGAGGCCTGGCTGCTTTATGAAGATCAAGTCGCTGTACTACTATCCGGTCAAATCCCTGGCGGGGATCGCCACCGAGGAACTGCCCCTGGACCGCTTCGGGCCGGCGGGCGACCGGCGCTGGATGATTGTGGACGACGAGGGCCTCTTCATGACCCAGCGCAAATACCCCTCTCTTGCCAGGATTCGCCCGGAACTGGATGGAGAGGGCCTGTTTCTGCAGGTGCCGGGCCACGACCGGGTCCGGGTCGGCCTCTCCGGTGAGTATGCTTCAGTCACGGTCTGGCGGGACCAGGTCGAAGGCGTGTTGCTGGCTTCGGGGGATGCCTCGGAAGTGCTCTCCCGCTACCTCGGCAGGTCGGTTTCGCTGGTGCACATGCCGGAGATGGTAACCCGGCCCGCACGCCATGAATCCCTGCAGACGACGCACCCGGTAAGCTTTGCCGACGGCTTTCCGTTCCTGATTACCAGCCAGCGCTCCCTGGATGACCTGAACGAACGTTTGCCGTGGATGGCCGATATGCGCCGGTTCCGGCCCAATGTTGTGGTGGAGGGTGCCCGCCGCCCCTGGGACGAAGACGGGTGGCACACGATTGCCCTTGGCGAGGTTTCTGTGTCGCTGGTCAAACCCTGCAGTCGCTGTATCATGACCACCGTGGACCCCGACACAGGCAGCCGGTCGGGGGATGGCGAGCCCCTGCACACCCTGAGTCGTTTTCGCCGCACTGATGCCGGGGTGATTTTCGGCGTTAATGGCGTCCACCTTCATACCGGTACCCTGCGGGTGGGCGACCCGGTGACCGTTTCCCGACGAGAGGAGTAGTTTCCTTCATGCCACTGCTGACCCTGGAAGACATCTCTCTGGCCTATGGCATGCAGCCGTTGCTGGACCAGGCCTCGCTGGTGGTGGAGCCGGGTGAGCGGGTGTGCCTGCTGGGGCGCAACGGCGAGGGCAAGTCCACGCTGCTCAAGATTATTGCCGGCGAGGTGACACCCGATGGCGGTCAGGTGCGCCTTGAGAGCGGGGCGAAGCTGGCGGTTCTGCCCCAGATGTTGCCGGCGGACGACCGGCGCACCGCCTATGACGTGGTGGCGGCGGCCTTTCCGGAAACCGGGGAGCTGCTGGCGGAGTTCCACCACCTGTCGCAGAATGCGGACGAGGCCTCCCTGGACCGGATGATGAAGGTGCAGGAGCGGATCGAGGCCCTGGATGGCTGGCGCCTGGACCAGAAGGTGAACGCCATCCTGCAGCAATACCGCATTGACCCGGACCAGACGCTGAATACCCTGTCCGGCGGCTGGCAGCGACGGGTGCTGCTGGCCAAGGCCCTGGTGGCAGAGCCCGACATCCTGTTACTGGACGAGCCGACCAACCACCTTGATGTGCCTGCCATTGCCTGGCTGGAGGAAGCGCTGGCGCAGTTTCGTGGTGCCATTGTGTTTGTCTCCCACGACCGGGCTTTTATACGGCGTATGGCCACCCGGGTGGTGGAGCTGGACCGTGGTCAGCTGGTGAGCTTTGCCGCCAGTTACGACCGGTACCTGGAGCTCAAGGAAAAGGCGCTGGAAGAGGAGGAGCGCCAGAATGCCCTGTTCGACAAGAAACTGAAGCAGGAGGAAGCCTGGATCCGCCAGGGCATCAAGGCCAGGCGTACCCGCAATATGGGCCGGGTGAGGGCGCTGCGGGCCCTGCGGGAAGAACGCCGCCAGCGCCGGGAGCGGGTCGGCACAGCGAATTTCTCGGTGGAGGATGCCTCCCGCTCCGGCAAACTGGTGGTGGATGCGCTCCATGCCGGCTTCCGCTACCCGGACGGCAAGGAGATTATCCGCGACCTGACCCTGACCATCCTGCGGGGCGACAAGATCGGTCTGGTGGGCGAGAACGGCACCGGCAAAACCACCCTGGTCAGGCTGCTGCTGGGGGACCTGGAGCCGACCGAAGGGCGCATTCGCCTGGGCACCAACCGCCAGGTGGCCTATTTTGACCAGCTTCGCGGCGAGCTGGACCTGAGCCGCAACGCCCTGGACAACCTGTCAGAGGGTCGGGAGTTCATCGAGATCAACGGTCAGCAGAAGCATGTGCTGGGCTACCTGCAGGAGTTCCTGTTCACGCCGGAACGGGCCCGTTCCCCGGTGCGGGTATTCTCCGGCGGCGAGCGGGCCCGGCTGTTACTGGCCAAGCTGTTCAGCAAGCCCGCCAATATTCTGGTGCTGGACGAGCCCACCAACGATCTGGACGTGGAAACCCTGGAACTGCTGGAGGAGCGGCTGGTGGACTTTGCCGGCACGGTCATCGTGATCAGCCACGACCGGGAGTTTCTCGACAATATCGCCACCGATACGCTGTTCCTGGACGGCTCCGGCAAGGTTCAGGAATATGTCGGCGGCTACTCGGACTGGCGCCGCCAGGGCGGCCGCTTCCCCTCCGAGCTGGAGCCGGCGGGTGTGGCCACGGCCCGGCAGGCGGAGGCACAGCCGGAACCCCGGGCCCGGCCGGAACAGGGGAGTGACACAACCGCCCCCGTCCGGCCCGCCAAGCTCAGTTACAAGCTCAAGCGGGAACTGGAGCTGCTGCCGGGTCAGATAGAAAAGCTGGAGTCGGACCTGGAAGCGTTGAATGAGCAGGTTTCCGCGCCGGACTTCTATCAGCAGGACAGTGACACGGTGAACCATACTCTGGCACAGCTGGCGGATACGGAAGACAGGCTGGAGCAGGCCATGGAGCGCTGGATGGAACTGGAAGAGTTACAGAACGGCTGAGGTGTTCCGTCAGCGAGGCTTTGAGGCCAAGCACCCGTTTGCGAAGGCACCCGGGCCACCGGTGTTCACGGGTGCCGGCCAGGGGTCAGTGGATTCTTACCGCCAGTACGTCGCACCTCGCGCCATGCAGCACGCCATTGGCGGTGGAGCCCAGCAGCAACTGGAATCCCTTGCGGCCGTGGCTGCCGACCACCACCAGGTCCACATCCTTGTCTTCGGACAGCTGGTGAAT
>JBMCIH010000386.1:0-3155 GCA_048617055.1 Marinobacter sp.
ACTCCGGCAGCAGGTGCGGAAACAGATAGGGGCCGATGGTGTAGATGGCGCCGACCCGCAGGGGCGAGTTGAGCTGGTTCTTGCCGTCCTGGGCCATGTCGCGGATCACCCCGACCTGATCCAGTACCCGCTGAGCCTGTTCGATGATCCTGGTACCGGTTTCGGTGACCCGGATACTGCTCTTGCTGCGCTCGAACAGGGGTACGCCCAGTTCTTCCTCGAGCTTCTTGACCGCGACGCTGAGGGTCGGCTGGCTGACATGACAGCGCTCGGCAGCTCGCCCGAAGTGCTTTTCCCTGGCAAGCGTGACAATGTAACGTAATTCGGTCAGGGTCATGACAGACTCCAATTGCACTTTATGGATTCAAGGATAAGGATTGATATTGACTATGGCAATCTCTGCAGGCCATCCCCGCCCCCATATCCTGGTCGCCGGTTGCGGCGCACTGGGAGGCGCCGTTGCCAGTGCGCTGACGTCCACCGCTGAAGTATGGGGCATACGCCGTACCGCCAGTGCCATCCCCCGCGGCGTGCATCCGGCACCGGCCGACCTGACGGACCGGTCAGCGCTGGCCAGGGCGGTCCCGGAGGCCCCCGAGCTGCTGATCTACTGCCTGACACCTTCGACCTATGACGACGCCGGCTACCGGAGCGCCTACGTGGATGGTCTGGCCAACCTGCTCGCGGTGACTGATACCCGGAACCTCAGGCGGATCTTCTTTATCAGCAGCACCAGTGTCTATGGCCAGGATGACGACTCCCGGGTCGACGAGCAGAGCCCGGTAGCACCGCGCCGGTTCAGCGGTAAACGGATTCTGGAGGGCGAGCAGCTGGCCCTGAACAGCGGCCTGCCCGCGACGGTTATACGCTTCAGTGGCATCTACGGCCCCGGCCGGGGCCGTTTCCTCGAGGCGGTCATGGCAGGAGAGATAAGCCCGGCCTCACCAGGCCCCTACACCAACCGTATCCACGAACAGGACGCGGCCGCGGTCTGTGTGCATCTGGCAAGGCTTGCCCTGGAAGGGATGCCGCTGGCGCCCTGTTACCTGGCCAGCGACTGTGAGCCGGTCCGCCTGGACGAGGTCGTGGCCTGGATTCGCCGGCAGGTGGCCTGCCAGCCACCCCGGGCCGGCGCCCGCCAGAGCGGGCGCGGCGGCAGCAAGCGATGCGACAACCGGCGTCTGCTGGGCAGTGGCTTCGAGTTTGCCTACCCGGACTTTCGCAGCGGCTACCGGCCCATGATCGAGGCGCTGAAAAGCCTCAGCTGATCACCATCACGGCGTCCATTTCCACGGGCACGCCCTTGGGAAGGGCCGCCACGCCAATGGCCGCCCGGGCCGGATAGGGTTCCTGGAAGTAGGTGGCCATCACTTCGTTGACGGTGGCGAAATTGGCCAGGTCGGTCATATAGATGTTGAGCTTGACGATGTCCTGAAGGCCGCCACCGGCAGCCTCGCACACCGCCTTGAGGTTATCGAACACACGCCGGGTCTTGGCGGCGAAATCCCCCGAGACCACTTCCATGGTTTCCGGGTCCAGCGGGATCTGGCCGGAGAGATAGACGGTATCGCCGGCCTTTACGGCCTGGGAATAGGTACCGATCGCCTCGGGCGCGTCGTCCGTCTGGATAATGGATTTGTTGGTCATGTCAGCTTGGTCCTGCGTTGCGGTTAAAGAAACATGCTGCTGCCGCCCTGTCGGCACTGTCAATACACCCGGGCAGCAGGCCAGGTCCGGATAGTCAGTGGCGAACCCGGCTGATATGGGTTACCGCCCGGATGTTGCGCACCCGGCGCATCACCCGGGCCAGATGACGGCGGCCGTTGACGTGCACCACCAGGCTGACAATGCTCAGGCGGGCATTCTGCTCTTCCACATTGATCCGTTCAATATTGCCGTCGGCCTTGGCGACCGCGTTGGCCACCTCGGCTATTACACCGCGCTGGCGCTCGAGTTCCACCCTCAGCTCCACCGAAAACTCGTCAGCAATGTCCTTGGCCCACTTCAGATGGGTCAGGTGGGCCCGGTCTTCGGTGCTTTCCGGCAGCCGGCCGCAGGTGTCGCTGTGGATCACCAGGCCGTGGCCGGAGTCCATTACCCCCACCACCGGGTCCCCCGGAATCGGCTTGCAGCAGCTGGCGAAACGCACCAGCAGACCCTCGGTGCCACGGATGGTCACGGCACCCCGCCTGCGCTCACTCTCGCTGTCCTCGCTGACCGTACCCACGTCCAGTGAGCTGGTTTCGGCCCCGGCCTCCCCGGCCACCAGCTGACGGGCGATAAGGTAGGCCATGCGGTTGCCCAGGCCGATCTCACTGAGCAGATCATCGAAGTCCGCCACCTGGTTGTGACTGACCACCGCGTCGATCTGCTCCTCGCTCAGTTCCGACAGCTTCTGGCCAAAACCGTGCAGGGAACGCTTCAGCAGAGTCTTGCCCAGTTCCACGGACTCGGTCCGCCGCTGGACCTTGAGCGCGTGCCGGATACTGCTGCGGGCCTTGCCGGTGACCACGAAACTGAGCCAGGCCGGGTTCGGCCGGGCGTTGGGAGCGGTGATGATTTCCACCGTCTGGCCACTCTGCAGCGGCTGGCTCAGGGACGCCAGGTTACGGTTGATGCGACAGGCGACACAGGCATTGCCGATGTCGGTATGGATGGCATAGGCAAAGTCCACCGGGGTCGCGCCGGAGGGCAGCTCGAGAATCTTGCCCCGGGGCGTGAACACATAGATCTCGTCGGGGAAAAGATCGGTTTTCACGTGCTCGATGAACTCCAGCGAGTCATCGGCCCGCTCCCGCATCTCCATCAGCCCCTGCACCCAGCGGTCCACCCGCTTCTGGTTGACCGAGCTGACCGGTGACTGGTCGTGCTTGTACATCCAGTGGGCGGCGATGCCGTCGTTGGCGATCTGCTCCATCTCCTCGGTGCGGATCTGGATCTCGATGTTCACATGCATGCCGAACAGCGTGGTATGCAGGGACTGGTAGCCATTGGCCTTGGGCATGGCAATGTAGTCCTTGAAACGGCCCGGCAGCGGCTTGTACAGGCTGTGGACCGCCCCGAGGATCCGGTAGCAGTCATCCTCGGTGTCGGTGATGATCCGGAACGCGTACACGTCCATGATTTCGTGGAAGGACTTGTGGCGGAACTTCATC
>JBMCIH010000387.1:0-3136 GCA_048617055.1 Marinobacter sp.
TCCCCCTCCAGCAGGAAGCACAGGTGGTTGGAGGCATGGCCCGGGGTGAACAGCGCTTTCAGGGTGCCGGCTCCGGTTTCGATGCGGTCGCCGTCGGTGGGGACCGTGTCGGGCCGGAAATCGTGGTCCTGGATCGGGTCATCCGCCGGCGCGGGCATGCCCCGCAGCGGGGCGCCGGTGCGCTCCCGCAGCCAGCTTGCCCCCGGGGAGTGGTCCGGGTGGGTGTGGGTGGTCAGGACCTGCCCGATATTACCCCCGGTAATTTCCAGGATGCGTTCCATATGGGCGCTGTCAGCCGGGCCCGGGTCGATGACGGTCCAGGCCTGGCCGGCCTTGCCCAGCAGGTAGCTGTTGGTGCCGGGGCCGGTCATGGCGCTAGGGTTCGGGCAGGTCAGACGGATCACGCCGCTGGCAAGGGTGACGGGCTCTCCGGGCACAATCTCCGCCAGCGACTGACCATGACCGCCGGGGTCCAGCTTATGCACCTCATCAAAGGCCGGGGTACCGGGCTCCACCGATACCGGCCTGCCCTGGCGCATGGCCGGCCAGGGCTTGTCCGGTGCCGGCGTGGGGGGCTGTGAGTGGGCATAGCGCAGCAGGTCGGAGGTGGTGTCGAAGCCCGCCAGAATCCGCAGGGTGCGCAGGGTGGGCGAGGCGAACAGCCGGGTGCCCTGACGATGCTCGTCCATGGCCTGCTGCGGCGTAAGCCAGACATGGTCGATGGTTTCCACCCGGTCATGGGCCGGGGTCTGCCCGTCCGGCATCACCGCCACGAAGAACCGGGTGTCAAACCGCCGTGGCGGCCCCGGGGGCGTAATCCAGTGGGCCAGGTAGGCCAGCCGGTCCAGGGGCAGGCTCAGCTGATGCTGGTGGCACAGACCCGCCAGGGTCTGGTCCCCGGCGATCATGGCATCCCGTTCGGCAAAGGCCGGGTGTTGCTGCCCCGGGAACTCGCCGTTGTCGTCCAGCGCCAGCAGAACGCCGGCCTCCTCGAAGGTCTCCCGGATGGCGGCGATCATGTAGTGGCTGCCGCCGGTGTCGATGCCCAGGTCATGGCTGATGGAGCGGTCGTCACCGCCGGTGAGGTAAGCGGCGCAGCGCTGATCGGCCTCATCAACGGCACCGCCGGGAAAGACATAGAAGCCGGGCATGAAGGTGGCATCCCAGGTGCGCTGGAGCAGCAGTACCTGAATGCCCTCTGGCGTATCCCGGGTGATGGCCAGGGTGGCGGCTGGGCGGATTTCCATGGGCGTTACCTTGATCTGTTACAGCGTGGGGGCGTGGTTCTTATGGGTTCTAACATAACGGAAGTTGCCGGATGGCTCCAGCGTCCCGGCAGCGGATGATTTACCGGCGCCATGACGGTATCATGCGCGCCCCCGTTCTTATCCATCTGTCCGGTTACTGTGTCATGGCTCGTGTAAAACTGTCTTTTCCCGATGATGTCTTTGTCTTTTCCACCACCATGCCGGTGCGTATCACCGATATCAACGGTGCCAACCACCTGGGCAACGACGCCCTGATCTCCATGCTGTCGGAGGCCCGCGCGCAGTTCATGGTGAAGATGGGCCTGGAGGAGCAGATTGCCGAGGGGGTGGGCATTATCGTCACCGATCTGGCCACCATGTACCAGTCGGAGTCGTTTTTTCCGGAAAGGCTGCGTTTCGAGGTGGGCGTGACCGACCTGAACAAATATGGCGGCGACTATGTATTCCGGGTCACCAAGGAAGCCAGCGGGCAGCCGGTGGCCCTGGCCAAGTACGGCTTTGTGTTCTTCGATTTCCACCACAAGAAGGTGGTTGAGTTGCCGGATTATTTTCGCCAGCGGTTTGTCTGACGCCGGGCCGGCTCAGGCAGGCCGGCGCCGCAGGCGGGCGATGCCCTGGCGGTAGAGCAGCCAGGCCATGCCCCCCGCCGCCAGGTTGCCCGCCAGGGCACCGGTCATCAGCCCTGCCAGGCCGCCCAGCTGGCCCCCCAGCCAGAGCATGGGCAGATAGCAGGCAAACAGCCGCAGGGTGGAGATCAGCAGGGCCCGCAGGGGCAGCCCGAGGGCGTTGTTGACCGACACCATCAGCATGCACACGCCCAGCCCGCTATAGCTCAGAGGTACCCGCAGCAGATAGTCCCCGAGCACATCACTCACTTCCCGGTCGGCTGTGAACAGTTCGGACACCAGGCCCGAGGTCGCCAGCCACAGCAGAGCAATGGCCAGCTGCCAGACCACCACTAACCGCACCGCCAGCCGGACCAGTTTGCGGATGGTGCCGATGTCCCCCTGGCCCAGCAGCCGCCCCACCATGGGCGGCAGGGACATGGTCAGTGCCAGCACCACCACAATGGAGAAGAACTCCAGCCGGGTGCCCAGGCCCCAGGCAGCCACTGCGGCGGAACCGAAGCTGGCCACCAGGGCCGTGGCCAGCATGGCGGAGACCGGCGGCATCAGCTGGCTCACCATGGCCGGAGCGGTAATGCCCGCCAGCTGGCCGATGGACCGGCCCAGATCCAGCCGTGCCAGATCAAAGCGCAGCCAGCCCCGCTTCAGCAGCACCGGATAGATCACCAGGCAGCCCAGACCAAAGGCAGTGATGGTGGCCAGGGGAGCCCCGGGCAGGCCCCAGCCGAAGACGAAGATGTAGAGGGGGTCCAGGGCAATGTTCAGCAGGCTGGCGGCCACCATCATCAGGCCCGGCAGCCGGGTGTCGCCGTGGGAACGGCAGATGCTGTAACCGAAGTAGAGCACCGCCCCGGTCCAGGCCGCCACCAGCCAGGGCATCCAGTACAGCCGGATCATGGGCAGCAGGGTCTCTTCGGCCCCCAGCAGGGTCATAATGGTGTCCCGCAGCAGCCACAGGGCAATGGCCAGCAGGCATACCAGGGCCGCGCCGGTGGTGACCACCAGGCCGGCCAGCCGCACCGCCCGCTGCTCGTCGCCCGCGCCGAGGGTGCGGGAGATGATGGCGGTGGTGGCAATGCCCAGCCCCACCTGCAGCCCGGTGACCAGCTGCTGCATGGGCACGGTGAAGCCCAGGGCAGCCAGCGGATCCCGGCCCAGCTGCGCGATGAAGATGCTGTCCGCCAGGTGGAAGCTCATCAGCGACAGCACCCCGAACAGCATGGGCCAGGTCATGATATAGAG
>JBMCIH010000388.1:0-3105 GCA_048617055.1 Marinobacter sp.
GACAGCCAGTGCCCCCGCTGCCGACGTGAGATTGATACCCTGCGGCGCCTCGAACAGGGCGGGCTCGGGTTTGTCGACATTCATCAGCAGCCCGACGGCGGCCCCCTGGCGCCGGGGCGTGAGGCCCTGCTGCGCAGGCTCCACCTGGTGACCGGTGACGGCACCTGGTACACCGGCCTCGACGCAACGGTCCGGGCCTGGTCCCACACCTCTGCCGGCTGGCTGTTCCGCCCGCTCACCTGGCCGCTGCTCAGGCCCCTGACCGGGCCGGTCTACGAGCGCTGGGCCGACCGGCGCTATGAACGCCGATATGCCTGCGACCGCTGCGCCGATGGCGAAGGTGCAACGGGGTTGTAATTCCGCGGCCGGGAACCAACACACAGTAGAAACAGATACTGGATTTCCGCCGCGCCCGGGCCCCGGGCACGGCCACATTCATCTCTCGAACACGGGAGACAAACCCATGAAAATACTGATGGTACTCACATCCCACGGCCAGCTGGGGGACACGGGAAACAAGACCGGTTTCTGGCTGGAAGAGTTCACCGCACCCTACTACGTCTTTCGTGACGCAGGGGCCGAGATAACCCTCGCAACCCCCAAGGGCGGCCAGCCCCCGGTGGATCCGAACAGCGAGGAGGAGGATGCCCAGACCGAGAGCACGCGCCGCTTCGGCCAGGATGAGCGCGCCCGCCAGGCGCTTGCGAGCACCCGCAAACTCAGCGACATCAATATCCACGAGTACGATGCGGTGTTCTATCCCGGCGGCCATGGCCCGCTGTGGGACCTGGCGGAGAACCCGGACTCCATCCGGCTACTGGAGGAAGCCAACAAGGCCGGCAAGGTCATTGGCGCCGTCTGCCATGCGCCGGGGGTATTCCGGCGGCCGGAATCTCCCAACGGCGACTATTTCGTGCGGGGCCGTGCCGTGACCGGCTTCAGCAACAGCGAGGAAGAGGCCGTGGGACTTACCAAAGTGGTCCCTTTCCTGGTGGAAGACATGCTCCGGGAGAACGGCGCCACCTACAGCCGTGGCGATGACTGGGCGCCCCATATCGTGGTGGACGGCAACCTGATCACCGGTCAGAACCCGGCCTCGTCCGAAGGCGCCGCCAAGGCCGTGCTGCAGGCGCTGGAGGACTGACCTCCGGCTTGTGATCAGGGGCACTCGTCCGGGGGCGACCCCTGGTCACACTTCACGCAGTCCAGCCGAAAGCCCGGCATCTCCCTTCGCCCTCTGGCACTGACCACCCAGGGCCGACGACTGGTGGTGATTACACGGGGGCGGCTGCACCAGCCGCTCCCTCTACTCTAGCCTTCGCCGGCCCGCAAACAGCAGGCCTTGAACTTCCTGCCACTGCCACAGGGGCAACGCTCGTTGCGTCCGGGGTCGAGCCGCCCTTCCCGGGTGCTGCCGCCAAGGTAGTACCAGTGCCCCTGCACACGGACGAAGTCCGACGTCTCCTCCAGATAGCCGAACGCTTTGGGCAGCCGGTACAGGGCGCGGAAACGCACCTGGCCATGGTCACCCTGAGCCGCCGAGGACAGCACCTGCAGGGTGGTCCACCGGGGAGCGTCGTCCAGATTCAGGGACACTGGCCGGGTGTCCGGGTGCCAGGTTGCCCTCAGGTAGTCCGGCAGCGCCAGCACAAAGGCGCTGAACCGGGAGCGCATCAGGGCTTCCGGGGTCGGCGCGGGCACAGCGCCGTGGTGAAAGGGTTGGCAGCAGCCATTGTAGGGCTGACCACTGCCACAGGGGCATTCAGGCATGTCCGATCTCCCTGGGGTTATCCGGGTTGCCAATGTATCACAGGCACTCCGATAGCTACCTATCAGGCCATGTGCTATAACTGCCGGTTCCCATCACGATTTCCGGCAGGACACCATGCCCGCTGATATCACCCTCTACCACATTGTTCTGGCCAACCTGGTGGTACTCGCCGGCTCCTGCCTTCAGGGGGTGGCGGGGTATGGTATCGGCACCCTGGCGGCACCCTTGCTGTTTCTGATCTCGCCGGCGTTCATTCCGGCGCCGCTGACCCTCAACGCAGGCGTTCTCACGGTACTGATGCTGATGCGCAACCGCACCAGCCTGCAGACCCGGGAGGTGCGTTTTGCCATAGGCGGGGGACTGGTGGGGGCGGCCCTGGCGGGGGGGACCCTGCTGGTGATTTCCGCCCGGGGCTTCGAGCTGGTCTTTGGCGCACTGATACTGCTGGCGGTGGCCCTCAGCGTGGCCGGCCTGAAGCCCCGGCTGAATCCCCGCAACAGTGTGATAGCCGGCGCGGCCTCCGCCTATATGGGTACCATAACCGCGGTGGGCGGGCCGCCCATCGCCATGATCTACCAGAATGAGAAGGGGCCTCTGGTGCGGGCCAATATGTCGGCCTTTTTCCTGTTTGCCAATGTGTTCGTGCTGACCACACTGCTACTGTCCGGCTACCTGGGTGTTACCGAACTCTGGCTGTTTGTTGCCACCGTGCCGGGGGTGTTTGCGGGCTTCTGGCTGTCGGCGGGTCTGGTGAACCGGCTGCCCTTCGAGGCACTGAGGCCGATCATCCTGGGCATTGCCGCCATCGCCGGCCTGGCGGCCCTGATCCGGGGGCTGGTCAGCCTCTACACAGGCTGAGTCGGCCGCAGCCTTCCCGGCACGCCGGGGTCACATATCCTGACTGCTGGCGACCTGCCGGGCCAGCCGCATGGCCTCGTTCTCTTCCATCTCCCGCAGCGAATTCACCAGCTCACTGGTCTCGGGGATGCCGGTCTGTTCGGCGAGGCTGCGATAGATCTCGATGATCCGGTCGTGAAACCCGAAAATTTCCCGGCAGATGTCGTCAAACCCAAGAGAAGCAAAGTTGGAGTCCCTCGGGTCCGGCACCTTCATGGGGCTGCGGGTAAGGTAATCGTACAGGCGCGTATGCAGGGTGTTCGGCGCTGCCTGACGCTCATATTCCCCGGTAATCCGCTCCAGTTCCTTTTCGTGGCGGGCAAGATAGTTCATCAGGGCCTGGGCCTGTTCGTTCCTGTTATCGGCGGCGCCCTCCTCGAGGGTCCGGGCCAGCAGCCCATGCATGTTCCTCACCCAGTCGATCAGCTCTTCATAGG
>JBMCIH010000389.1:0-3101 GCA_048617055.1 Marinobacter sp.
ATGGCCAGGGTGATCGCGAGCTGGAGTCCTTTCATCCGGTAACCGGCGAATCGCTCTGGCAGGGCATTGAGGCCGGTATGGACGACGTGGATGCCGCGGTTACCGCGGCCCGTGGGGCCTTTCCCGCCTGGGGAAGACTTCCGGTCGGTGAGCGTGAAGCAATCATCCGCCGCTTTGGCGAACTGCTGGAGGAACACCGCGAGGAGCTGGCCCACCAGATCGGCAAGGAAACCGGCAAACCCTTGTGGGAGTCCCGGACCGAAGTTTCGGCCATGATCGGCAAGATAGACATCGCCGTCCAGGCCCGGGATGAGCGGGCTGGCTTCCGTGAGAGTGAGGTGCCCGGCGGCCGGGCCATATTACGCCACAAACCCCACGGGGTGGTCGCGGTATATGGCCCCTACAATTTCCCCGGGCATCTGCCCAATGGTCACATAGTGCCGGCGCTACTGGCGGGAAATACCGTGGTATTCAAGCCCAGTGAGCTGGCACCGGGCATGGCCGAGATGACCGTGCGGCTGTGGCAACGGGCCGGGCTGCCCGATGGCGTGCTGAACCTGCTTCAGGGTGAGGCGGACACCGGCCGGGCGCTGGCGGGGCACAGGCAGATTGACGGCCTGTTCTTTACCGGCAGCTCGACCGTGGGCCGGTTGCTGCACGAGGAGTTTGCCAGCCAGCCCCACAAGATCCTCGCCCTCGAGATGGGGGGCAATAACCCTCTGATCGTACAGGACGTGAAAGACACCAGGGCCGCGGTGCACCACACCCTGCAGTCGGCGTTCCTGTCCGCCGGGCAACGGTGTACCTGCGCCCGCCGGTTACTGGTGCCGGAGGGAAAAGACGGCGATGCCTTTCTGGAGCAGCTGGTGGAGGCCGCCAGCGACATCGATGTGGGCCAGTACGATGCCGACCCGCAGCCATTCATGGGCGCCGTGATCTCCCCGGCAGCGGCAACCGGTCTGATGGAAGCCTGGCAGAAGCTCAGGGCCGCCGGTGGCCAGTCACTGCTGGAGATGGCCCGCGAGGCGGACACCGGGCTGCTGTCACCGGGCATTGTGGACCTGACCGGGGTAGAGGCCCCGGATGAGGAATATTTCGGGCCGCTGCTGAGCGTATACCGTTATGGGGACTTCGATGAGGCCCTTTCGCTGGCCAACGACACGCGATTCGGGCTTGCCGCAGGCATCCTCACGGACCGGCGGGAGCTGTATGACCGCTTGGTGGAAGAGGTCCGGGCCGGCATCGTCAACTGGAACCGGCCGCTGACCGGTGCCAGCAGCGCAGCCCCCTTCGGCGGCCAGAAAGCTTCCGGTAACCACCGACCGAGCGCCTATTACGCCGCCGACTACTGTGCCTGGCCAATGGCCTCACTGGAGTCCGAGAAAGTTTCGCTGCCAGAGGAACCGGCACCGGGACTGAAGCTGTAGTGGAAATTGGGGTCAGACCCCAATTTTGGCCAACTGATTTCTCTCCTGCATGTTCGGCTGCATGTGCCCTCAGGCACAGGAATTTACTCTGGAAACATTAAAATTGGGGTCTGACCCCAATTTTGCATCACTTACGAGCGAGCCTTCTATGGAAACCTACAATCCGTCCGTTGGTGACCGCCCCGCGCCGGAAAACTGCCGGGAACTGAACCTGGACGGGCTGGTTGGTCCGACCCACAATTACGCTGGCCTGGCCCGGGGCAATCTGGCTTCCGGCGCCAATGCCAGTCAGGTGTCGAATCCGAAGGAGGCGGCGCTGCAGGGTCTGGCCAAGATGAAGGCGCTGGCGGACCGGGGCATACTGCAGGGAGTTCTGCCACCCCAGGAGCGGCCCCATATGCCGACGCTGCGGCGGCTGGGCTTTCACGGGTCCGAGGCGTCGATGCTGGCGCAGGTGGCGAAGGAGTCGCCGGAGTTGCTGTCGGTGGTGGGTTCGGCCTCTTCCATGTGGACAGCGAATGCGGCCACGGTATCGCCGGCAGCCGATACGCCGGATCACCGGGTGCATTTTACCCCGGCGAACCTGGCGTCCAGCTTTCACCGGTCCATCGAGGCGGCGGAGACGGCGCGCATTCTGAAGTCGGTGTTTACCGATGAGGCCTGGTTCGCCCATCACCCGCCGTTACCACCGGTTCCGCAACTGGGGGACGAGGGGGCGGCGAATCATACCCGCCTGTGTGCGGGGCATGGCAAGCCCGGTGTGGAACTGTTCGTCTATGGGCGCGAAGCCTTTGACCGACGGGCGGCCGCGCCCCGGCGCTATCCGGCCCGCCAGACCCTGGAGGCGTCCCGTGCGGTGGCCCGGTTGCACGGGCTGAAGCCGGCACGGGTGGTCTTTGCCCAGCAGAATCCGGCGGCCATTGATGCCGGGGTATTCCACAATGACGTCATCGCCGTGGGCAATGAGAACCTGCTGTTCTACCACGAACTCGCTTTTCTCAACGAGCAGCCCCTGCTGGCGGAGCTACGGGGGAAGCTGGGGAGCACACCCCTGGAGACCCTGAGGGTGACCTCGGAGCAGGTGCCCCTGGAGGATGCCGTGGCCTCCTACCTGTTCAACAGCCAGCTGCTGTCAGTAGACCATGGGATGCTCCTGGTGGTGCCAGCGGAGTGTCATGCGGTCCCATCGGTAAACCGTTACCTGAAAGCGGTACTGGCAGCGGATAACCCCATCACGGCCATGGAAACCTTCGACCTGCGCCAGTCCATGCGCAACGGCGGAGGCCCCGCCTGTCTGCGGCTGCGGGTGGCGCTGGCGGAGGACGCCGTGGCAGCGATGAACCAGGGTGTGATATTGACCGATGAACTCTATGAACGGCTGGTGGCCTGGGTGCAGGGGCATTACCGGGAAGAGCTGGCCCCGGCAGACCTGGCGGATCCACAATTGCTGCAGGAGAGCCGCCACGCGCTGGATGAACTGACGGGGATTCTGGGGCTGGGGTCAATCTACGATTTTCAGCATGAGGTCTGACGTTTTCCACGAGATCGTGGCGAACACTGGTTCTTTCCTGCACAGGAGAGGGCGTTTAGCCAGCCCCCGTGCTTAGCCTGCAGGATCCAGCCGGACCATCAGCCCGACACGATGCCCCACGGGCACCTTCGGGTTGGGAAAGA
>JBMCIH010000390.1:0-3101 GCA_048617055.1 Marinobacter sp.
ACGGGTGGGTGCCCACCGACCTCTTCTGTCGTACCCGCGCCGACATCCTGCGCCATGCCAGCGCCTGGATTGGCCAGCGGCTCGAAGCGGAAAAGCAGAAACGCGCCGAAATGGGCTTCGACGACCTGCTGACCCGCCTGGACCAGGCCCTGGAGGGCCCCCGGGGTCCGCAGCTGGCGGCCACCATCCGCCGCCAGTTCCCGGCAGCGCTGATTGATGAGTTCCAGGATACGGACCCGGTGCAGTACCGCATCTTCGACCGCATCTACCGGGTAGCCGACAACGACCCCGACACCTGCCTGCTGATGATCGGTGACCCCAAGCAGGCCATCTACGGCTTCCGGGGCGCTGATATCTACACCTACCTGGAAGCCCGCAAAGGCGTACAGGACCGCACCTTCACCCTGGGCCGCAACTTCCGCTCCTCCGAGGCCATGGTACGGGCGGTCAACCGGGTGTTCGAGCATGGCGACCGCACCGCCCGGGATGGCGCCTTCCTGTTCGGCAAGGGGGACACCACACCCCTGCCCTTCCAGCCGGTGGCGGCCAACGGCACCAGACGGACCTGGACGGTAGAGGGCAAAACCCGGCCCAGCCTGACCTTCTGGACCCTGGAGAGCGACGCACAGAACAAACAGGGCGAGCCAGTCGCCCTGGCCAAGGGCCGGGCCACGGAACAGGCCGCCAGCGCCTGCGCCAGTGAAGTGGCCCGCCTGCTCACCCTGGGACAGCAGGGCGAAGCCGGGTTTGCCCATGGGGAGAACCCCGCCGACCTGGAGCCGGTCCGGCCCGGGGATATCGCCATACTGGTGAACAACCGCAACGAGGCCGGCGCCGTAAGGGATGCCCTGCGCCAGCGGCGCATCCGCAGCGTCTACCTGTCGGACCGGGATTCGGTGCTCACCTCCCCGGCGGCCACCGAAATCCTCTGCTGGCTGCGGGCCTTTGCCGAACCCCGGCAACTGACCCTGACCCGCGCCGCCCTGGCCACACCAACGCTGGCCCTGCCCTGGGAACAACTGGACCGGTTGCTGACGGACGAGATCGCCCTGGAACGGGAAATCGAGCGCTTTATCGGCTACCACCACCAGTGGCAGGACCAGGGCGTGCTGCCCACCCTGCGCCGCTTCCTGATGGATTTCGGGGTGCCCGGCCGGCTGCTCCAGCGCCCGGATGGCGAACGTCGCCTGACGGACATTCTCCATATCGCCGAACTGCTGCAGCAGGACAGCCTGCAACTGGACGGTGAACACGCCCTGGTGCATCACTACACCCAGATACTGCGGGCCGCCGACGGCGAGGACGAGCACCGCACCCTGCGGCTGGAAAGCGATGCGGGCCTGGTGCAGGTGATCACAGTGCACAAGTCCAAGGGCCTGGAATACCCACTGGTGTTCCTGCCCTTCGGCACTGCCCACCGCCCCGAGAATGAAAAACAGGCGTTCGTGCGCTATCACGATGACCGGGGACGCCGGGTCACCGTGTTCGACCCGGCCCCGGAGGACGTTGCCCGGGCCGACCGGGAGCGGCTGGGGGAGGATATCCGCAAGCTCTATGTCGCCCTGACCCGGGCCCGCCACGCCACCTGGGTGGGGGCGGCGGCCATTCCGGACTGGCACCGCTGCGGGCTGGGTTACCTGCTTAATGGCGCCGGCGCAGCCAGCGGCGAACTCGGCGCCTGCCTGGATACACTGGCCGGCGGCGATCCCGCCATCGCGGTGACAGCCATGCCGGAAGCCGATGGCACCGGGTACCAGGAACCCGCGCCGGAAACCCTAGGGCCGGCCCTGGTCTCCACCCGCCAGTCCCGGGAGCACTGGTGGATCGCCAGCTACTCCTCCCTGGTTTACACCAGCCTGGCGGGCACCGGCATCCTCTTCGAAGACGAAGCCGAGGATGCCGAAGCCCAGAACCTGCTGGAGGAAAGCCGGCAGCCGCAGGAAGACCAGCCCGCCAGCGTGGCGGCCACCGGCCCGCACCAGTTCCCCCGGGGAGCCGGGCCCGGCACCTTCCTGCACGAAGTGCTGGAGTGGTGCACAGCCCAGGGCATGGCCACCATCGCCACTGATCCGGCCCTGCTGCGGGACCAGCTGGGCCGGCGCTGCCGGATACGGGGCTGGAGCGACTGGGTGGAGCCCCTGACCGACTGGCTGGTGAACGTCCTCACCACACCGCTGCCCCTGGACCGGGACGGCAACCAGCGCTCCAGCCTGGCGCAACTGAGTGACCCCAGGCCGGAGCTGGAGTTCTGGTTCGAGAGCCGCCACGTCAGCACCGCCCGGCTGGACCAGCTGGTCACGGAACACACCTTCAGCAGGGCCGACCGACCCCGGGTGGACGATCAGAGCTTTAACGGCATGGTAAAGGGGTTTATCGACCTGGTGTTCGAACATCAGGGCCGTTACTACGTACTCGACTACAAGTCCAACACCCTGGGGGAGGATGACCTGGCCTATACCCGCCAGGCCATGGCAAGAATGATGCTGGAAAAGCGCTACGACCTGCAGTACGTGCTCTACCTGCTGGCCCTGCACCGGCTGCTCAAGGCCCGCCTGCCGGACTACGACTACGACACCCATATGGGGGGCGCCGTCTACCTGTTCCTGCGGGGCATTGACGGCCCGGCGTCCGGGGCCTTTGCCGACCGGCCGCCAAAACACCTGATCGAAACCCTCGACGCCCTGTTCGACGGCAATACCACTGAGGGAGCGGCGGCATGACCCGGAAACAGACCCACGACCAGCAGTTCTCACTGGATCTGGACGGAACGGCGGTGCCGGAGACCCGGCCGCTGCCGGAAACGGTTCCGCACGAACCGACCCCGGACGCCGCCACCCTGCTGCAGGACCCGGACGGGATGGACCAGCTTCTGTTCCGCTGGCAGGAGGCGCAGTGGATCCGCCCCCTGGACCGGGAATTCGCCCGCCTGATCCGCACCCTGTGCGAGGAACAGGAGGAACAGCCCACCCCCCTGCTGATACTGCTGGCAGCCCTGTGCTCCCACCAGGTGGGCCGGGGCCATGTATGCGTCGACCTGCAGGGCCTGCTTGAGGCCCCGGCGCGTACCCTGGCCCTGCCTCCCGATGACGCCGGGACCGGGC
>JBMCIH010000391.1:0-3090 GCA_048617055.1 Marinobacter sp.
CTGCTGCGTGAGCGGGCCGACGACCTACTGGCGGAGCTCCGTGATGGCGAGGCCTCACCGGAAGGGGACGACTGGACCCGCTACAAGGATGTGGACCGGAACCGGCCGGTGGTGCCAGAGCCGGTCCAGGTGACGGCCTTCTCGCTGCCGTCACCGGGTGACGAGGAGTTCGTCTTTGGTACCGCGGAGGTGGATTCGGACCTGGTGATCGTTGCGCTGTCCGACGTCACTGACGGTGAGGTGGACAAGGATAGCGAGGATGTGCGCAACATGAGTCAGTTCCTGGCCCAGCTCAATGGCCAGCAGGAGTACCAGGCCTATGTGCAGACCCTGCGTGAACGGGCGGAGATCGAGCGCCCCTGACGCTGCAGGCCCTGCCTGAACGAGGCCCGCCCCCGTGACCGGAGGCGGGCCTTTTTTGTGCATGGGTTTCCGCCCGGACCGGACGCGGGGCAATCCGCAGGTTACGCGCAAACTGCGACAGGCGCCCTGAAGGCCCCCTGCAACGGACGATGTCCGGGTTACCCGACAGGTGCCGGGGGTGTTGTCACGGTTTTTGTATGCTATTGATAGAGACATGACCCTAAACCCCGGAGGCACCGCTATGGGGAGCCCGGATATCGCCTTTGTGGCGCTGAAGGTGGAGATCGAGAACTGGCGCTGGGCCGGCGTACCCTTCTATATCCGTACCGGTAAGCGTCTGCCGGAAAAGCGCTCGGAGGTCATTGTCCATTTCAAACCCGCGCCCCATTACATCTTTGACCCGGACCAGAAGCACCTGGCCAATAACAAGCTGATTATCCGTCTGCAGCCGGACGAGGGTATGGCCCTGCAGATCCTCACCAAGGACCAGGGCCTGAACCGGGGCATGCGCCTGCGGCAGTGGCCGCTGGGGCTCACATTCGCCGAGACCTTCGACCACGACCGCATCCCTGACGCCTATGAGCGGCTGTTGCTGGAGGTGATGAAAGGCAACCAGTACCTGTTCGTGCGGCGGGACGAGGTGGAATACGCCTGGCGCTGGGTGGGCCAGCTACTGGCCAACTGCGAGGAATGCGGTGCCCGCCCCAGGCGCTACGCCGCCGGCACCTGGGCCCGGTGGCCTCCATCGCCATGATCACTCGGGACAGCAGGAGCTGGTATGAAGACGCCTGAACAGACCCTCGCCCCCGGCGTGCGACTGCACGCCTTCACCGACGCCGGTACTCTGGCGGAAACTCTGGCTGACCGTGTCGCCGATCGGCTGCGTCAGGCAGTCCGTGAGCGGGAGCGGGCGTTGCTGGTGGTGTCTGGCGGCCGCACCCCCACGGCCTTTCTGGGGGCGCTTTCGGACCGCCCGCTGCCCTGGCCCCAGGTGGATATTGTGCCCGCCGACGAGCGCTGGGTTCCGGCCGGGAGCGAGGAGCGTAACAGCCGCCTGATCCGGGATTGCCTGTTGCAGGGGCAGGCCGCCGCTGCGTGCCTCCACGAGCTGATTGCCGGTGGCGCGGAATCGCCCCCGGAAGCCGCAGCGGAGGCAAGCGGGCGCCTGGCGGGACTGGTATGGCCGGCGGATGCGGTGATTCTGGGCATGGGGGAGGACGGCCATACCGCCTCGCTGTTTCCGGACGCCCCGGAACTGGCGGTGGGCCTGGCTCCGGCTGCACCGCTGGTGGTAACCATGACACCGGCTTCCCGCCCCGAACCCCGGCTCAGCCTCAGCGCCGAAACCCTCGCCGCGGCGTCACTGAATGCGCTGCTGCTGGAAGGTGAAGACAAGCGGCTGGCGCTGGAGCAGGCCCTGGCTGACCCCAAAGCGATCTTTGACCGGCCCATACGCTATTTCCTGTCCCGGCCACTTGAGGTGTTCTGGAGCCCGTAACGCAAAGGAGAAAATATCATGCCCGGACTGTCCGAAGATCAGCAGCGTCGCATCAGGGAGGTGATCGAGACCGGCCCGCTGATTCCGGTGATCACCCTCCATGACGAGGAACATGCCGAGCCTCTGGCGGATGCGCTGCTGGAAGGCGGCATAAAAGTTCTGGAGATCACCCTGCGCACATCCCAGGGCCTGCCGGCCATTGAGCGGCTGAGCCGCCGGCTGCCGCCGGAGGTGCGGGTCGGGGCAGGGACGGTGACCGACCCGGTGCTCTACCGGCAGGCGGAAAACGCCGGTGCCCGTTTTGTGGTCAGCCCGGGTATCACGCCCCGCTTGCTGGACTACGGCCTCACCGCCCATGCGCCGTTGCTGCCGGGGGTCGCCACCGTATCGGAGCTGATGCTGGGGTACGAGCTGGGCTACCGTTCCTTCAAGTTCTTTCCCGCCGCGGTGGCGGGTGGCCTGGAGGCACTGAACGCGTTCGCCGGCCCTTTCCCGGACGTGCACTTCTGCCCGACGGGCGGCATCCGTCAGGAAACCGCCCGGGATTACCTGGCCCAGGCCAATGTGGTGGCCGTCGGCGGCACCTGGCTGACACCGGATTCGCTGCTGAGCCAGGGCGACTGGGCGGCGGTGACCCGGCTGGCGCGGGAGAGCCTGGCCGGCTGTCAGGTGCCGGGGGAGCGCTAGGGGCACTACCGGATATCGTCGCCGACCCGGAGTATCTTCATGGCGTTGGTGCCCCCCTGGGCGTTGATGTAATCACCCTTGGTGACCACCACCAGGTCGCCGCTGCTGACAATGCCGCGGTCCTGCAGCTGTTTCACCGCCAGCGCATTGGTCTGCTCCGGTGCTATCTCGGCGGAGTCGAAGGGCACGGTCTGCACACCCCGGTACAGGCACACCCGGTGCTGGGTGGTGAAGTGGCGGGAGAAGGCGAAAATCGGCAGGCCGGACTTGATACGGGACATCAGCAGCGGTGTGGCGCCGGTTTCCGTCAAGCAGATAATGGCGTTTACCCCCTGCAGGTGGTTGGCCGCGTACATGGCCGACAGGGCAATGGCCTCATCCACCCGTCTCATGTCCTTGTGCATACGGTGGCCGGACTGGTGCATGGAGGGGTGGCGCTCGGCCCCCCGGCAGATCCGGTCCATGGCTTCCACCGCCTGCACCGGGTAGTCGCCGACGGCGGTTTCCGCCGACAGCATGACCGCGTCGGTATAGTCCATCAC
>JBMCIH010000392.1:0-3088 GCA_048617055.1 Marinobacter sp.
GGCTCGTGAAAAAGCATTGACGTGAAATCCGACCTGAAGGTTGTCTCCTTTAAACCTCATGGGAAATCGCGGAAGGCTCCCCCAAACCCCGGACTCACCGGATTCAGTCGTTGCGGGCATTGTGCCCGGGCATAGTCGCAGTAGTACTCGGCGAGTATGCCTGGCGCCTTATTCGATGCTATTGCGAAAAAACAACGCCACACTGACATAGAGCAACTCCTGTGTTCTTCAGCGACAGGATTACTCTAACTCGGCCGCCAACCAGAGATACAATTAATTAAAAATACCCTTTGGTAAGATTTTGGCTATTAAAAAGAAGGGGCAGGCAGGCTTATAGCCGCTCGATGGAGGCAAACTTGCCGGAGTCGTCAAACAGGATGCGAAAGCTGCCCTGAATACCGTCACGGAGGAAAAAACGGGAGAGGATACGGGCCGGGAAACGGACAGAGCGTCCGTCCCGGGCCGTGGTGCGGACATCGGTGGCAACGCCCTGATAGAGCTTGATCCACTCTTCAGGGCTGATATGAATGTCCACGATGATCTGCTGCATCGGTGCCTGCCTAGTCGGCCAGCTCCAGCAGCAGACGGTTGAGCCGGCTGACGTAGGCGCCGGGGTCCTTGAGTTGCTCGCCGCTGGCCAGGGTGGCCTGGTCGAACAGTACCGCGGACAGTTCCCGGAAACGCTCCTCGCCCTGCTCGCTTTCAAGCCGCTGCACCAGCGGATGGTCCACGTTAATCTCGAAGATGGGCTTGCTGTCCGGTACCTTCTGGCCGGCCGCTTCCATGATCTTCTTCATCTGGGCGCCCATATCGAACTGCCCCACCACCAGGCAGGCGGGCGAGTCGGTCAGGCGGTTGGTCACCCGCACTTCCTGCACCTGGTCGTCCAGCGCGGTCTTGATGCGCTCGAGCAGGTCCTTGTGCTCCTTCTCGGCCTCTTCCTGGTGCTTCCTGTCTTCCTCGGTTTCCACCTCGCCCAGGTCCAGGTCGCCGCGGGCCACGTCCTGGAATTTCTTGCCGTCGTACTCGCTGAGGTAACCCATCATCCACTCGTCGATGCGGTCGGAGAGAATCAGCACCTCGATGCCCTTTTTGCGGAACACCTCCAGGTGGGGGCTGCTGGCCGCCGCCCGGAAAGTGTCGGCGGTGATGTAGTAGATCTTGTTCTGACCCTCTTTCATGCGGCCGAGGTAGTCATCCAGTGACACGTTCTGGCCACTGTCGCCGGTATGGGTCGAGGCAAACCGCAGCAGCCCGGCGATCTTCTCACGGTTGCTGAAGTCTTCCGCCGGTCCTTCCTTGAGCACGGTGCCGAACTCGTTCCAGAACGTCTGGTAGTCTTCCGGCTGCTTCTTTGCCAGCTACGACAGCATGTCCAGCACCCGCTTGGTGAGGGCATTGCGGATGGACTCCACCGTGCTGTCGTTCTGCAGGATCTCCCGCGACACGTTCAGGGACAGGTCGTTGGAGTCGATCACACCCTTGGTGAAACGCAGGTACAGCGGCAGGAACTGCTCGGCATCGTCCATGATGAACACCCGCTGCACGTAGAGCTTCAGGCCCCGGGGGGCGTCCCGGTTATACAGGTCAAAGGGCGCCCGCTTCGGGATATACAGCAGGCTGGTGTAGTCCAGCTTGCCTTCCACCTTGTTGTGGGACCAGGTCAGCGGGTCTTCGAAGTCGTGGGCGACATGCTTGTAGAACTCCTTGTACTCCTCGTCCTTGATCTCGCTGCGGGGCAGGGTCCAGAGGGCGGTGGCGTCGTTGACGGTTTCGTACTCGCCCTTCTTGTCTTCGTCCTCCGACTCGGACTTCATCAGCACCGGGAAGGAAATATGGTCGGAGTACTTCTTCACCAGGCTGCGCAGGCGCCAGCCGTCGGCAAATTCCTTCTCGTCCTTCTTCAGGTGCAGCACGATGCGGGTGCCCCGCTCGTCCTGATCGACATTTTCAATGGTGAACTCGCCGTCACCGCCGGACTCCCAGTGCACACCCTCCTCTTTCGGTGCGCCGGCCCGGCGGGTCCAGACTTCCACCCTGTCGGCCACGATAAAGGCCGAGTAGAAGCCGACACCAAACTGACCAATCAGCTTGCTGTCCTTCTTTTCATCGCCGGAAAGCTGTTTGAGGAACTCGGCCGTCCCCGACTTGGCGATGGTCCCCAGGTTCTGGATCACATCCTCCCGGGACATGCCGATACCGTTGTCGGTCAGGGTGATGGTGCCCGCCTCGGTGTCGTAGTCCAGCCGGATCTTCAGGTCCGGGTCGTCCTCGTAGAGGGTGTCATCCTTCAGGGCCGCGAAACGAAGCTTGTCTTCGGCGTCGGACGCATTGGAGATCAGCTCCCGCAGGAAAATTTCCTTGTTGGAATACAGGGAGTGAATCATCAGGTGGAGCAACTGCTTCACCTCAGTCTGGAAACCGAGGGTTTCTTTCCGGGTTTCAACCGTCATATGCGGTGTCTCCTGCTGTCTGTCTGACCAAACGGAGGGCACCGGCTCCGCTCAGGGCGCCGATGCGGGATAATCATTACGTGGGGGTCAATTTGGGGTTGCCGGCGGCCTTTTCAAGGCCTGGCCACCTGGTTCAGGTTTCCAGCAGGAAATGCGCCCGGGCGGTGGCGATGGGTTCGCGGCGGGACTTCTGCCAGGCGCTGATCATCACATTGGCCACCCGGTTGCCCTGGCGGGTCAGGTGGCATTCGGCGTAGGTTTCCCGGTCCAGGCCGGCGCGCAGGTAGTCCAGGGAAAAGTCCACGATTTTGGGCATGCGGAAGGTGTCCTGGGACATCATCAGGTAGATGGCTGCCGACACCTCCATAAAGCCGCCAATCACACCGCCGTGGATGGCGGGCAGCATGGGGTTGCCGAGGTTGGACTCCTTGCGGGGCAGCCGGAAGATCAGGTCGTCACCGAAGCGGTCACACTGCAGCCCGATGTAGCCGGCGTAGGGAATACTCTCCAGCAGGCGGGTGAAGTCGCCGGTCTGCTGGCTGTAGCGAAGAATGTCTGCACTGGTCATTCCGCCACCCCCATGATCCTGTCGCGCCAGGCCTTGGGTGTGGCTTCCCGGCCGATACGCATGAAGG
>JBMCIH010000393.1:0-3086 GCA_048617055.1 Marinobacter sp.
GCACGCCGGATCATATTATCGACGAGATCCGTCAGCTGCAGATGGTAACCATGCGGCTGCACCTTCGGCTGGCCCGCACGCCCCGCCAGAGTGAGCTGGCACGGGAGCTGGAGGTGTCGCCGTCACGGATCCGTGAAATCCGGGGCTATGCAAAGGCTGAAGTGTCCACCGAGGTTACCCTGGGTCACGATTCCGGCATCTCGCTTGGTGACACCTTGGCAGACGAGCAGCTGGACCCTGCGGTGCTGATGCAGACCAGCGACCATGCCCGCATGCTGGACCGGCTGATGGGCCACCTCAGCGGACGCGAGCAGGAGGTTCTGAGACGACGTTTCGGGCTGGGGATGGATGACGTTCATACCCTGCAGAGTATTTCGGAGGGCCTGGGAGTCAGCCGCGAACGAGTCAGGCAGATCGAGAAAGGGGCCATCCGCAAGCTGCGGGAAATCAGCCTTGCCAGGGGTGAAGGAACAGCCAGCCCATGACTGCCAGCTGACACAGGACCACCACGGTGGTCAGCCCTATCCTCAGGCGGCGGTACCACCGGGGCCAGTAATTGTAGAGCCAGCGGACGTCGATCAGGCAAAGGGCAATGTAGGTGGCCGGATAAATCACCGCGCGCCACCCCTGTGGCAAGAGCAGCGCCAGGCCGCCGGTCAGGAACAGCGCCTGACTGATCACCAGGGTGACCACCGGAGAGAGGGGATAACACCGGTTCTCCAGCTGGATGGCCACCGGCCAGTAAATGCCCGCCATAAAGGCAAGGATGCCGGCGCTGTAGATATGGAACCAGGAGATAATCCAGTGCGCGTGGGCGGGCGTCAGCAACAGCCCAAGGGCACCGGCGATAAACGGTATCAGTCCGGCCACCCCCACCACCATGGCGAGTCGTTGTACCGAGATCACGTTTTTCGCCCCTGCAGCTGAATACGCAGGGGCGCTACCGGCGCCGGATCCATACCCACCATCTCGTTGTAGGCCGAGCCATGGACCACCTCGGTTCGGTGAATGGGAATCCCGGAGAGGGCGTTCATCACCTCCCAGCTGCTGCGGAACAGCCGGGTCTCGCCCCGGGGATCGGACAATACGAGCGTTTCACCCCCGAGCCGGATGCGGGCCATGTACCGCTGACCTTCTATGGAAATAATTTCCAGCAGGGTCAGGGGGCCGGTATCGGCGTTGTGGAGTTCGGCAAGAGTAATGCGCACGGGCAGGTCCCCATCGGGTGAAGGTGGATATCCATTACCGGACTGTACGCGTTAACCGAGGGGAGGGATCAGTGGGCCGGCGGGAAAAACCGGTCCCGTTCACCCAGCTGCCGACAGGGTTCATGGGCGGGGCACTGTACCAGGTGATCGTTCACCATGCCCGTGGCCTGCATGAAGGCATAGACGATGGTGGGGCCGACAAAATTGAACCCAGCCTTTTTCAGGGCCCGGGACATGGCTTCCGATTCCGGCGTACTGACCGGCACCTCCAACAGGCTGCGCCAGTGGTTCTGCCGGGGCTGGTGGCCGATGAACGACCAGAGGAAAGTGGCGAAGTTGTCATTACGTTCCCGGAAGGCGAGAAAGGCCCGGGCATTGCGGATAATGGATTCCACTTTCAGGCGGTTGCGTATAATGCCGGGGTTGGCCAGCAGTTCATCAATCCTGGCCTCGTCGTAGCGGGCGACCTTTTCGGGGTCGAAGTGATCGTAGGCCGACCGGTAGCTCTCCTGCTTGCGCAGTATGGTGATCCAGCTCAGGCCCGCCTGCTGGCCGTCGAGGCAGAGCTTCTCGAACAGCGCCAGCTCGTCCGTCTCAGGGTGGCCCCAGACTTCATCGTGGTACCTCACATAGAGCGGGTCGTTGCCGCACCAGCTGCAGCGTTCCGTGTTCTGGTCCATGGCCGGGCTCCGTGCGGTCAGTCGGTGGGAGGTTGCTGGATCATGGGGCAGATGATCCAGGGCTGTTCATACAGTTTCTCCAGCTCCGCCGGCACCAGGTGCGCCTCGTCACTGGCGTGGACCAGGTGAAGGGCCGGCACCGCCCCGGTGGTCTGGTCCTGCCATACCACAGCAATCATGTAACCTTCCGCCTGGGTCAGCGCGGCGTGCCAGTTTTCACCGGGCCGGTCACCGGTCAGCTCCAGGTTGGCACTGACTTCCAGCGACTGCAGGTTGTTGGCAATGCCCCGGCCGGTGGCCTTGAGCCAGGCTTCCTTGAGGGTCCACACCTGCAGAAAGGCGTCCTGGCTGGCCTGGGCCAGCAGCCAGTCCTGCTCGCCGGGGGTAAACCAGCGCCTTACGATGCGACGCCAGTTGGTGTCACGGTAGACCGGTTCGATGTCGACACCAATGCCCGCATGGGAAGACACCGCGCAGGCGGACATGCCGTGGCTGTGGCTGAGGGACAGGTGCCAGCCTGCCGGCTCCGCCGAGGCGACGGGGCGGCCGTGGACCGGCCGGCACAGGCGCGGGGCCCGGCCACTGACCCCATAGAGGGCCTGTCGTACCAGCCAGCGGCTGTGCACAAACTCCAGCAGGCGCCCGGTGGCCATGCCGGAGGCCACCTCGCGCTCATAACTGCCCAGCCAGTCGGGAAAGTCATAGGGTTCCAGGGGTTGCCGGCCCAGCCAGACGGACACGCTGGCCCGGTCACGGTTGGAGTCGTTGGATATTCCAGCCATCGTGGCTCCTGAGGTACTCGAAACGGTCATGCAGGCGGCTCGGGCGCCCCTGCCAGAATTCAATACGGTGAGGCTCCACCCGGTAGCCGCCCCAGAAGGAGGGCAGGGGAATCTCGCCGTCGCCAAACCGGCGCTTAATCTCCGCCACTTTCTGCTCCAGCAGGCCCCGGGAGCGGATTACCCTGCTCTGCTCCGACACCCAGGCCCCCAGCTGGCTGCCCCGGGGACGGCTGGCGAAGTAACGCAGGGATTCCGTCTTGCTGACCCGGGTGACCTCGCCCTGAATGATGACCTGCCGATTCAGGCCGATCCAGGGGAACAACAGTGCCGCCTTCGGGTTTTCGTCCAGTTCGCGGGCCTTGCGGCTGCCGTAGTTGGTATAGAATACGAAGCCTTCCTGGTCGAAGTATTTCAGC
>JBMCIH010000394.1:0-3082 GCA_048617055.1 Marinobacter sp.
GAAGCTGATAGGCATCATGGCTGGGCAACATCGTAGGAATCTAACAGAAACCGGCCACAAGGTCAGCCAGATCGTCGAAGGATGATCAGCCCTGGCCGCGACCAGCCCCGGCCTGCTCAAGCTCCCTCCTGAGCAAAGCCGCATTGCGCAGGTTGGCCTTGTACATCACATCGAAGGCGTCCCCAAGCAGGGGCACGGACCCGACAACGGCGTCCACCAGCATGTTCTTGATCATATGGGCCTTGACCCGGCCGCTGGCCCCCACCCGGTGCGCTTCCAGCAGCAGGTAACTGCTCAGCACCAGGCCTGTCGCATCCCCCACAACCGGGACCAGCCCTATGATGCCGTCCAGCCCGATGGTGACCCGGGTGAAGGGGATACGGACCGCGCTGTCCATAAGCTGGCTGAACCGCGTTATCCGGCGCAGGGTTGCAGCCTGTCTGCGGGCCTTAGTGGGGGATTCTGACATGGGGTTTCTCATTCCTCGGGAAGTGGTTCCAGTCTGACCAGTCGGCCATTGGAGTGTAGCCAAGCCGGAGCGCTCATGCGCTTGTCGCCCGAGGCGTCAGTCATCACGCCAGCTGCCAGGCGATCCGTGGAAGGGCCCTGTCGTGAGGCATGAGGGCTACCCGGGACCGGGTTCATACGTTATCGTATCCTCATGACTAGCAGGACCCGAGTTCGTAAACAGCTGGAACAACAGTTGGCCGAAGCCGCCTCATTCGAACAGTGGCATGCCAGCGCTGAAAAGCTGGATGACGTTGAAGGCAAACTGCGGTGGCGCCAGGAGGGCGATACCAGACTGCTCCACGAGTCGCTGATTCGTGAGCACATACGCAAGCTTCGTCGCTACCGGAAACAGGCCCAGACGGCAGATCTCACCCGGACCCTTCAGGAAAGCCTTTACCGCCATCTGGGCGAACTGTCCAATCCGGAGCTTTACGCCGTGGCGCGCACCGGCACCCGGTTTATCGTGTCTGAGTTTCTTGAGGAAGTGCGCGACAGCATGAACTACCTCTGCGACACAAAGACACCCGGCGTTTCCACGGAGCAGAAACTCCAGATGTTCCGCAGGGCCGAGAAGGTTTTCGGCCATCCGGCGCTCATGCTCAGCGGTGGCGCGGCCTTTGGCATCTACCATATCGGTGTCGCCCGCGCCCTGTGGTACCGGGGCCTGCTGCCGGAGGTGATCGCCGGCTCCAGCATGGGGGCGATTGTGGCCGCCTCTATCTGCTGCCGGAACAATACCGAGCTTCGGGAATTCTTCGATCACCCCGAGCGCGCCCACCGTGATGCCCTGCACTGGCTGAAACCCGGGGAAATCCGGCGCCGGGGCCACATCATGGACGAGGCCCGGCTTCACGATCATATCCGCGCCAATGTGGGCAACTTCAGCTTCCGCGAGGCCTACCAGCACAGCGGCCGTACCCTGAACATTTCGGTCTCGCCCACGCGAACCCGGCAAAAGCCCCGGCTGCTGAACGAGATGGCCTCGCCGGAGGTCACCGTGGACTCTGCTGTGCTCGCATCCTGCGCGGTTCCGGGTATCTTTCCACCGGTCACCCTGCAGGCCCGGGACCATTCCGCCGGCGGCAGCGGGGAGACCCCGTACATGCCCACGGAACAGTGGATTGACGGCAGCCTCCATGGTGACGTCCCGCAACTGCGCATGGCGCGCCTGCACAACGTGAACCGGACTATTGTCAGCCAGGCCAACCCCCATGTGCTGCCCTTTATCGGCCATCACTTCGAGCGGGGTTATCAGGCTTCCCTGAAACAGGCCGCTTCCTCCATCATCCACGCCCATGTAGCGAGCCTGCTGGAGCTCACGCGCAATACCTGGTCGTCTTCCATGATCCGGCCTCTGGTGGAGCAGGCCCATGCCATGGCCACACAGTCTTATGTTGGCGACATCAACGTTCAGTTCCCTTTCAGGCCGGCGCTGTATCGCAAGGTACTCTCCAATCCCAGCGAGCAGGACCTGGCCATGTACCTGCGCATCGGCGAACGGGCCATCTGGCCCCGGATGGCGATGATCGAGGATCAGACCCTGGTGAGCCGGACCTTCCGGGAATGTATCGCACGGCTCAAGGAGCGGGCCGGGGCGGAAAGGCAGCGCATGGCCTCACAGCCGGCCTGAGGGTTACGGCCGACCTTACAGGGCCTTACTGATTCACTGCTGACTGCAGCCACTGGCTGATCTGCGCCTGGTTCATGGCGCCATTCTGGCGGCCAATTTCACGGCCCTGTCTGAACAGGATCAGCGTGGGGATACTGCGGATGCCAAACTGTGCAGCCGGCCCCGGGGCCTGCTCCGTGTTCAGCTTGGCGAATCGCACCCTGCCCTGCCAGGCCTTTGCCGCCTGCTCGAACTGGGGCGCCATCATCTTGCAGGGCCCGCACCAACTGGCCCAGAAGTCCACCAGTACCGGCAGGTCACTGCGGCCGGTGTGCACCGCAAAATTGCCTTCGTCCAGCTCAGGCACACTGTCCGGCCAGAGTGGTTGCTTGCAGGCACCGCACTGGCCACCGGCTGCCAGCCGCTCCGCCGGCACCCGGTTCACCTTGTGGCAATGGGGACAGACGACGTGTCGGATTTCGCTGCTCATAGTTCAGCCTCGATAGGGATTCTGATCTCGAGATAAGGGCTTTCGGCGGAAAATCAAGCACAACGAGCCGTGCCACGACACCCGAGGTGAGCCGCCCCTTGGACACTAATGACCCCTGGTGTTGGCATTGTTGTACGGAATGTCCTGCGTCCGTAACCCGGGAATCTGCTCGGGGGGCAGCGGGCGGGAGAAAAGGTAACCCTGACCGTAGGTGCAGTGATGCCGGTGCAGGAAGGTGAGTTGCTCCGCCTTTTCGATGCCCTCCGCCACCTGGTCCAGCCCCAGGGATTTGGCCATCTCGATGATCGTGCGGGCAATGGTTGCCCCGCCCTCGTTCATCGGCAGGCCATCCACAAACGAGCGGTCGATTTTCAGGCTGCGCACCGGTAGCCGGCGAAGGTAGGACAGCGAAGAAAAACCGGTTCCAAAGTCGTCGATGTTGATCTCGACCTGGCGTGCCTGCAGCCGTACCA
>JBMCIH010000395.1:0-3062 GCA_048617055.1 Marinobacter sp.
TTCGCCGCTGGTTTTGTTCTGCGCCTTCCCCCTTTATTTTCCCTCTCCCCTGGCGGGAGAGGGTCAGGGTGAGGGGGAGGCAGACAGCTCCGCAGTTAGCCGGCTACCCTCATCCCCGCTTGCGCACCACCTGATAGCTGCGCCCGAAGTACTCCACCGGCACGCTCAGCATGTGCACCAGGCGGGTGAACGGGAACAGCACGAACAGGGTCAGCCCCAGGAAAATGTGGGCCTTGTAGATCCAGTGCACATCCGCAATGTAATCCGCCACGCCGCCCTGGAGGGTAAAGATACCCTGGGCCCAGGCGGAAAACTTGAGCATGGTGGCGCCGTCCAGATGCCCCATGGTGGGCACGATGGAAAGCAGCCCCAGCGCCAGCTGGGCCACCAGCAGCAGGATGATCATGTTGTCGGCGAAGGTACTGCTGGCCTTCACCCGCGGATCGGTGAAGCGACGGTAGGCCAGCATGAGCCCGCCGACCAGCGCCATGACCCCGGCAATGCCGCCCACCACAACCGCCAGCACCTGCTTGGTGCCCGCTGTCATGAACGGATCATACAGGGCATGGGGCGTGAGCAGCCCCACCAGGTGCCCGAAGAAGATCACCAGTACACCCACATGGAACAGCACCGAGGCCAGTACCATGTTCTTCTTGCGCATCATCTGGCTGGAATGGGCCCGCCAGGTGAAGGGCGCGTGGTCGTACCGGGCCCAGGTGCCGATAACCAGCACCGCCAGGGCGACGTAGGGGTAGATTCCGAACAGCAGTGTATTGAGATAGGACATTGTCATTTCCTCCTGCGCCTCAGGCGCGCCCTGCCTGACGGGGGGTCACATCCGCCATCAGTTGATCACTCAGGTGAATGGACTGGGTCTGTTCCAGCTCCCGGCGACGCTGGCCAACCACTCCGCCGGTGCTGCAGGAACCGCCCTGGTCATCCACGAATTTCACCATTTCCTCTTCCCAGACCTTGTCCAGGGCCTCCGGGGTATCATCCCGCTCTTCCGAGGCAACGATCTTTGCCAGTTCCTGGCGGTCCGCCGTGCGGCCGGAGAGTACCAGCAGCGAGTCCATCAGCATGTGGTAGAGGCTTTCGCGCTGGTACAGCCGCTCACCCAGCAGCCCCAGGATGTGGTGGATATCCTCCAGCCAGTTGCGGACCTCGTCCCAGGGGCGGGTGGACAGGTATTCCAGGAACAGCGGCAGGTAGTCCGGCAGTTCCCGGGCGTCGATCTCCAGGCCACTGGCGCGGTACTCTTCCATCAGGTCCACCATGGCCTGGCCCCGGTCCCGGGACTCCCCGTGCACGTGCTCAAACAGCAGCAGGGACATTGCCCGGCCCTTGTCGAAGATGCCCACGTAGTTTTCCTGCATATCCAGCAGATCGCTCTCGCACAGCAGGTCGATGCAGCGCAGCAACTGCTGCTTGTTCCGTGCCGGCAGCCGGGTGTCTTCCAGCACCACAGCCACCAGGGCGTCCCGGGATTCCTGAAGCTCGGCGGTGGGGTATTCCAGCAGCCTCGCAATCACTTTCAGTACTTGCATGATGAACTCCTTATTAGCGCAGCTGCCTGGGGTCTACCTGCTTCACGGTAGACAGTTTCTGGACCATGCTGGTGGTCTGCTTCTTGCCACCGAACAGGCTGAACTCGCTGTCGCCGCTGTTGCAGCCGTCACCGAAGCTGAAGCCGCAGCCGCCCCGCTCGTTGTAGGCGGTGGCGTCCGGGAAGGCTTCTTTCGCCAGCTCGCGGTGGCTGGTGGGGATCACGAAGCGGTCCTCGTAGTCGGCGATGGCCAGGTAGCGGTACATTTCATCGGCCTGGGCCTTGCTGAGGCCGGCCTCTTCCAGCGCCCGCAGGTCCTCGATGCCCTCCACTGTCTCGGCCCGCTTGTACAGCCGCATCGCCATGATCCGTTTGAGAGCCCGTACAACCGGTTTCTCGTCACCAGCGGTAAGCAGGTTGGCCAGGTATTTCACCGGAATCCGCAGACTTTCGATCTTTGGCAGGATGCCATCGAACTCGACCTTGCCGGCCTCCGCCGCAGACTGGATCGGACTCAGGGGCGGCACGTACCAGACCATGGGCAGAGTGCGGTATTCCGGGTGCAGGGGCAGGGCCAGCTTCCAGTCCACGGCCATCTTGTAGACCGGGCTGCGCTGAGCCGCCTCGATGACATTCATCGGAATACCGTCTTTCTTCGCCTGCTCAATGATCTCCGGGTCGTTGGGGTCCAGGAATATCTCCAGTTGCTTCTCGTATAACTCGTGCTCACCGGGAGCGCTGGCCACTTCTTCGATGCGGTCGGCGTCGTACAACAGCACGCCGAGATAACGAATACGGCCGACACAGGTTTCCGAGCAGACGGTGGGCATACCGGATTCAATCCGGGGGTAACAGAAGATGCACTTCTCGGACTTGCCGGTTTTCCAGTTGAAGTAGATCTTCTTGTAAGGGCAGCCGGAGACACACATCCGCCAGCCACGGCACCTGTCCTGATCAATCAGCACAATGCCGTCTTCCTCACGCTTATAGATGGCGCCGCTGGGGCAGCTGGCCACACAGGTGGGGTTGAGACAGTGCTCGCACAGGCGTGGCAGGTACATCATGAAGGTGTTTTCGAACTGACCGTAGATGTCCGCCTGCACCTGGTCAAAGTTCTTGTCCTTGCGGCGCTTGGCAAATTCAGTGCCGAGGATGTCCTCCCAGTTAGGGCCCCATTCGATTTTCTGCATACGCTCACCGGAGATCAGCGAGCGTGGCCGGGCGACGGGCTGGTGCTTGACGTCACCGGCGGTATGCAGGTGCTGATAATCGAAATCGAACGGCTCGTAATAGTCGTCGATCTGGGGCAGGTCCGGGTTGGCAAAGATATTGGCCAGGATGCGGAAACGGCCACCAATTTTCGGGCGGATCTTGCCGGAGCTGTCTCGCATCCAGCCACCCTTCCACTTGTCCTGGTTCTCCCATTCTTTCGGGTAACCGATGCCGGGCTTGGTCTCGACGTTGTTGAACCAGGCGTATTCGACGCCGTCGCGGCTGGTCCAGACATTCTTGCAGG
>JBMCIH010000396.1:0-3060 GCA_048617055.1 Marinobacter sp.
ACCCGCCGTGCCGCCCTGGAAGACTTCGCCAGCTTCCGGGGTATCTGAGCCAACAGCCCTGTCCAGCAGCGCCCCTGCTTCGTCGGTTCGGACGACGACAGCAGGGCCCCGCCACGTTATTTGTTCCAATAGCATTCAGACAACAGGAGGCAAACACATGTCCGGACTTTCCGCCGAACTCAAACAGGTTTTCAGGGAGCACGGTGACAAGGCCCGCCCGGTGAAGCAGGCCGCAGTCCTCGGCGCCGGCATCATGGGTGGCGGCATTACCATTACCAGCGCTGCCAGCGGCATCCCGGTAATCATGAAGGATATCGCCCAGGAGCAACTGGACCTGGGCATGAAAACCGCCACCAGCCAGGTCAACCGGCTGGTCAAAAAGGAGCAGATGACCCGGGAGCAGGCGGAGGAAGTGCTGGCCACCATCAAACCCACCCTGGAATACGAGGGCTTCGACAAGGTCGATGGCGTTATTGAAGCCGTGGTGGAAAACCTGGGCCTCAAGCACAAGGTACTGGACCAGCTGGAAGCGGTGGTTCGAGACGATACCCTGATTGCCACCAACACCTCCAGCCTGCGCATCGATGATATCGGCCAGCACATGAAGCATCCGGAGCGCTTTGTGGGCATGCATTTCTTCAACCCCGTGCCGGTTATGCCGCTGGTTGAGATTATCCAGGGCACCCGCACCTCGGATGAGTCCGTCTCCACCGCCGTTACCTGGGCCCTGAAAATGGGCAAGACACCGATCGTGGTACAGGACTGCCCCGGCTTCCTGGTGAACCGTATCCTCACCGCCTACACCCGTGCCTTCCTGCAGCTGATTGAAGAAGGCGCCGACTTCGAGCACGTGGACAAGTCCATGGAAGCTTTCGGCTGGCCCATGGGACCCGCCTACCTGGAAGACGTGATCGGCATCGACACCGGCAGCCACGTCTCCGATGTGATTTCCGCCGGCTACCCTGAGCGCATGCCCCACATCGAGAACGACGCCTTCCGCCTGATGAAGTCAAAGGACCGCCTGGGCCAGAAGAACGGCAAGGGCTTCTACGAGTACACGCCGGACGACAGCGGCCGGCCCCAGAAACATTCCAGTGCCGAGGCCCATGAACTGCTGAAGGCCATCCAGCCCAGCGGCCAGAAAGACGTCAGCGTCGAGGAAATCCAGCAGCGCATGATGCTGGCCATGATCACCGAAGCGGTGCACTGCCTGGAAGACAAGGTGGTCAACTCCGCCGAGGAACTGGACACCGCCCTGCTGATGGGCGTGGGCTTCCCCCGGGACAAGGGTGGCGCCATCCGCTACGCCGACAGCCTGGGCGCAAAGGCCATTCTGGAACAGTGTGAGCAATACCGTCACCTGGGCACCCAGTACGAGCCCACGGCCACCATCCGCAAGCTGGCCGAAACCGGCGGCAGTTTCTACGACGAATTCCCGGCGGGCAACTGACAGGAGATCCGGCCATGAGCTACGAACGCATCCACCTGGCCATTGCGGATGGCATCGCCACCCTTACGCTGGACCAGCCCAAGACCATGAACGCCATGTCGGTGCCGCTGCAGCGGGAAGTGATGGCAGCCCTCGACGAACTTTCCGGAAGCTCCGGCATCAGGGCACTGATTATCACCGGCACCGGCAAGGCCTTCTGTTCCGGCGCCGACCTGGGCTCCATGAGCCCGGACTCGGAAGGGCCCAGCCTGGGTACCCAGGTGAAGAACCTGATGGAAGAACTGTCTAACCCGCTGGCACTGAAGCTGCGGTCGCTGCCCTTCCCGGTGGTCTCCGCCGTCAATGGTGCCGCAGCCGGTGCCGGTGCCAGCATTGCGCTGGCCGGGGATGTGGTTTTGGCGGGCAAGTCTGCCTACTTCCTGTTCCCCTTCATTCCCAAGCTGGGCATCCTGCCGGACCTCGGTGCCACCTGGATCCTGCCGCGGCTGATCGGCCGGGCGAAGGCCATGGCCGTCAGCCTGCTGGGTGAACGCATGTACGGCGACGATGCGGTCCGCGAGGGCCTGATCTGGAAGTGCGTGGCGGATGAAGACCTCCAGAGTGAGGCGGCTGCGACCGCGCGCCGGCTGGCGGCCGGACCAAACCATGTGGCGCCGGAACTGCGGGAAGCATTCGACCGGGCTGACACGGCCACTCTGGCCGAACAATTGTCCTACGAGGCGGAGCGCCAGCAGGAACTGATCGACAGCCCGACTTTCCAGGAAGGTGTTCGCGCCTTCCTGGAGAAGCGCGATCCGAGATTCTGACCCCCCTGGGCCAGGCCCCTTCCATCTTCCCAATAACCGAGCCCCGTCCGGAACACCTTTAACGGACGGGGCAACGGAGCGAGGCACGCCATGTGGAGCTTTGAGACAGACCCGGATTTCCAGCGGGAACTGGACTGGATCGACCAGTTCGTTCGTGACGAAGTGGAACCCCTGGACCATGTTCTGGGAAGCCAGTGGAACATCCATGACCCGGAGTTCCAGCGCCTCGTAAGACCGCTGCAGAAGCAGGTGCAGGAGCGTGGCCTGTGGGCCTGCCACCTGGGCCCGGAGCTGGGCGGCAAGGGCTATGGCCAGCTCAAACTGGCCCTGATGAACGAAAAATTCGGCCGATCCCGCTTCGGTCCGATCGTATTTGGCTCTCAGGCCCCCGACACCGGCAACGCCGAAATCCTCGCCCAGTACGGCACCCCGGAGCAGAAAAAACGGTTCCTCGACCCACTGCTGGATAACGAGATTGTCTCCTGCTTTACCATGACCGAGCCCCAGGGCGGCGCCGACCCCCTGGTCCTGGAAGCCTCGGCGGTCCGGGAAGGCGACGAATGGGTCATCAACGGTGATAAGTGGTTTGCCTCCAATGCCCGTTTCGCCAGCTTTTTCATCATCATGGCGGTCACCGACCCGGACGCGGGCTACGACGGCATCTCGACGTTCGTCGTCTCGCCCGACGACGACGACTTCGAGGTGACGACCGTCTGGGAGAAGATGGGGCTCAACTCCTCGCCCACCTGCGAGATCGACCTTGACGGCGTCCGGCTCCCCGAGGACCGGCTGCTCGGGGAGGAG
>JBMCIH010000397.1:0-3055 GCA_048617055.1 Marinobacter sp.
AGGGTGACCGTGTCCCGGGACGCCCGTTCGGCAAGTGGACGCAGAATGTCCCGGCAATCCTTCAGTTCGGTCAGGTAGCCACGGCGGAACTCATCCCATGAGAGCTCGCCGGAATGAAAGCCCTTGCGCAGTTGTGGCGAGGGAGCCACCTGTCTGAGCCAGTCATCCGCTTTGAGATCCTCTCTGGAAATACCGCGGGGCCAGATCCGGTCTACCAGTACCCGGTAGCCATCGTCCGCCGAAGGCTCTTCGTAGGCGCGTTTGAGCAATACCGGCATGGCTCGCCTCCTGTTTGCGTACACTTGCCATAGTCAGCATAAGTGTCGCCGCAGCGTCCTGCCAAATCCGGCCATTTCAGTGCTACAGGAGTCACACCGGTGTCAGTTTGCCCATGAGCTTCGGCCAGCCGATGGGCAGCCGGCCTTCCAGGGTTTTCAGAACCGGCGACGCAGGAGCTATCGGCTGCACCGGCTGCCGGGACCCGTAGATAACCGTGTTGTTGGTCTTGCTGGTATACACCAGCAGCGAGGCAAACCGGCGGCGCATGTGCCGGAACAGACGACCTTCCGGATCCGGTGGCTGATGGTAGTTCAGGACCAGCCAGCCGTCCTCCGAAAGCGCCCCCACGCACAGGTCGATGAACTGTCGCCGGGACTGGGCCGGGCTCATGCGGTCGGCACTGTACAGGTCCGCCAGGATCAGGTCGGTGGACCCTTCAGTCATGGCCTCCAGGGCATGGCGGGCGTCCCCGGTGGTGACGGTGATAGTGGGCGCCACCGGCAGGCTGAAGTACTCCCGGGCCACCCGGATCACCTCTGGCCGTAGTTCCACCGCCTGCAGCTGGCACGCCGGCACCAGGTGATGGATCGCCCCCACCATGGCACCACCGCCCACGCCCAGCACGGCGGCCCGGCGCGGGCTCCGCCAGGCCAGCGGCAACAGCATCGCGCGGCTGTACTCATGCACCGGCAACCAGGGCCGGCGGCGGTCGATCTTGCTCTGCTCGAACACCGAATCAAAGGAAAGAATCCGGTGCCGGCGGTCATCGATGACCAGTATAGGGCCCATCCGGTCCCGGGTGTGGTGTACCACCTCACCGGCAATGGCGGGTCTGGGCATGGTTCCTGTCCTGCATAGGGTGTTCCGTTTTGCTGGCGTCTGTCAGGGATTGCGTATATTTAACCCGAACCCGGGGTTTTATTGCTAATCTCCATCCCAAAGGTTACCCATAAGCGGTACCGAACATCGGAGGAGCACAGCCCGGCCAGGGAATCTGAGGCCACACATTGCAACGGGCAGGCAACGAGGAGCTGACTGATGGACCTGATTCGTATTCTGATCGCCATACTGCTGCCACCGCTGGGAGTCTTCCTGCAGGTAGGTATCGGCAAGCACTTCTGGATCAACATTCTCCTCACCATTCTGGGGTACATCCCGGGTATCGTGCACGCCGTGTGGGTGATCGCCAAAAAGTGACCTTCCTGGCCCGGTTCTCCGGGCTCCCGTTCATCCTGATGGTCGGCAACACTGCCTCCTTTCGTCTACAGTAGACCCACACCCACGGGAGTTTACCGGGAGCGACCATGACCACCCTCAGGATCGACATTGTCTCCGATATTGCCTGCCCCTGGTGCGCCATTGGCTACGCCCGGCTGGAAAAGGCCATGCAACAGCTGGCAGGCGAAATGCGCTTCCATATTGAATGGCATGCTTTCGAGCTGAACCCGGACGCTTCCGGTGACGGCGAACCCATTCTCCAGGCCCTGGCCCGCAAATACGGTCGCAGTCCCGCGGAAATGCAAGCCGCCCAGGCCGACATGATGCGCATCGCCGCTGAACTGGGGCTGAACTTCAGCCGCATGCAGGAGCGTTACACCTGCAATACATTCGACGGCCACCGGCTGGTCAAATGGGCAGCGGACCAGGGCCGGCAGACAGACATGAAAATGGCCCTGTTCGATGCCTACTTCGGCCACGCCGAAAACATTGCCGACCCCGATATCCTGCAGGCAAGTGCCGAGGCTGCCGGCCTGGATGGCGAGGCGGCCCGGGCCCTACTCTGCTCCGACCGTTACGCCAGCGCCGTGCGGGAAGACCAGGCCTACTGGCAGCAGGCCGGTGTCAATGCGGTGCCGGCGTTTGTCCTCGACCGCCGGTATATGGTTCCCGGCGCCCAGGAGCCCGACACAATGGTCCAGTACCTGCGCAAGGCAGCCCGGTCACAGAATCAGAACTGACCGCCACCGAATGGCATTATGAAACCAGTTGCACACAAGGCATCCGGCTGGTAATTTTATGCAACTGGTTGCATGGAGGAGGTATGGCTTCCCCGGCCACCTGTTACTTCTATCCAGATGCTCCCGCCAACGCTGCCTGAAGCACAACCGTTGCGGGACCGGTTATCCAGGAGTTGTCATGTCATTACCCGATATCCTCAAGGGCCTGTCACTGCCGGCCGTTGCCTCGCCCCTGTTTATTATCTCCACCCCGGACCTGGTGATTGCCCAGTGCAAGGCCGGCATCGTCGGCTCTTTCCCGGCGCTGAACGCCCGCCCGGCCCACGTGCTGGACGAGTGGCTGGAACGGATCACCACCGAACTGGAGGAATACAATGCCCGCAATCCGGACCGGCCGGCGGCCCCCTTTGCCGTCAACCAGATCGTCCACCGCTCCAACGACCGGCTTGAGCACGACCTGGAACTGTGCGCCAAATACAGGGTGCCCATCATTATCACTTCCCTGGGGGCCCGTGAGGACCTGAACCAGAAGGTTCACGACTGGGGTGGTATTACCCTCCATGACGTCATCAATAACCGCTTTGCACGCAAGGCCATCGAAAAGGGGGCCGACGGCCTCATAGCGGTGGCCGCCGGCGCCGGTGGTCATGCCGGCACCCAGTCTCCCTTTGCCCTGGTGCAGGAGATCCGGGAATGGTTTGACGGACCGCTGCTGCTGTCCGGCTCCATCGCCAACGGCAATGCGGTGCTGGCGGCCCAGGCTGCAGGTGCGGACCTGGCCTATATCGGCTCCGCCTTCATTGCCACCGAGGAAGCCA
>JBMCIH010000398.1:0-3052 GCA_048617055.1 Marinobacter sp.
ACCTGGGGGAAAGTTTCGGGGCCTGGACCATGGGGCAGGACGAGGAAATCATGCCCTGTATCGATATGGCCAACATTGCCTGCGGTTTCCATGCCGCCGATCCCTCGATCATGACCCGAACCGTGCAGCTGGCTCGTGACCACGGGGTGCAGATCGGAGCGCACCCTTCCTACCACGACCTGGTGGGTTTCGGCAGGCGCTCCATCCACCACTCAGCGGAGGAAATCCGCAGTCTGATCTGGTACCAGCTCGGGGCCCTGGAGGGAATCTGCCAGGCCCACAGTACCCGGATGGATTACGTCAAGCCCCACGGCGCCCTCAACAACGACATGATGCGCGACCCGGCGGTGCTGGAGGCGGTGATGACCGCCGTGGTCAGCTATCGCGACGCGCTGGCGCTGATGATCCCGGTCACCCTTGAGGCGACGGAGCACCGGGCCATGGCCGACCGCCTTGGCCTGCCACTGATCTTCGAGGCCTTTGCCGACCGGGCCTATGACGACCAGGGCCAGCTGGTGCCGCGCCGGGAACCGGGCGCCGTCCACGAAGACTCCGAGACCATCATCGGCCAGGCTTTGTCACTGGCAACCCGGGGCGGCCTCCGCACGATCAGCGGCAACTGGCTCACTCTCAGGGCGGACAGCCTTTGCGTGCACGGAGATAACATTCACGCCCTGGCCGCCACCCGCGCCATCCGCCATGCCCTTCGCGACGGTAAAGCGGGGGCCTGAGGCGCCATGCCGGCCCCCTGCCCGGAGATAACGCCCTGCGCGGAAGACGCGGTGCTGCTGGTGTTCGGTCACCAAATCGATCCGTCCCTGACGCCGGTCATTACAGCCTGGAGTCAGGCCATCCGGGCGCAACTTGGTCCCCTGCTCACCGATGTGGTGCCCTCCTACGCCTCCATCACCGTTTACTACAACCCGGACCTAAGCGATTTCCGACATATTATCCGTCAGTTGAAGGCACTTCCTGATGTATCCGATCAGGTTGAGGGCCAGCCCCTGGGGCGCCGGGTCCGGCTGCCGGTCTGGTATCACCCATCCGTCGGCCCGGACCTTGAGGCCCTGGCCGCTGCCTGCTCGCTCACGGTGGACCAGGTGGTGGAGCGCCACACCTCGGTCACCTACCAGGTCTACGCCCTGGGCTTCAGCCCCGGCTTCGGCTTTATGGGCCAGGTGGATCCAGCGATAGCGCAACCCAGGCTCGCCCGGCCCCGTCAGTCGGTGCCCGCCGGCAGTGTGGGTATTGCCAACCGGCAGACGGCGGTCTACCCCTCGGTGTCCCCCGGCGGCTGGCAGCTGATCGGCCGCTGCCCGACCGCGTTGTTCAGGCAGCGCGACCTGGCCCTGCTTGCCGTGGGCGACCAGGTCACGTTCCAGGCCATTAACCGGGCCCGGTTCCGGGAACTGGGGGGCGAGGACACCCCGTTTGGCGAAGGCGGCGGGGCATGACCGGGCTGACCGTTGAGCAACCCGGTCCCAGGACCACGGTACAGGACGCCGGTCGCAGCGGTTTCCAGCATCAGGGGTTGTCACCAGGGGGCGCCGCCGACCTGCGTAGCTATCGCTGGGCAAATCACCTGCTGGACAATGCACCTGGCGCGGCCTGCCTGGAAATCACCCTGGGCGGTTTCCACGCCGTGGCCGGGTGCCCGCTGGTACTCGCCCTAACCGGGGCGGACTGCAAGGCACGAGTGAATGGCGCCCCGGTCTGCCACTGGGGTGTGTTCCTGATGGAAGCCGGCGACCGGCTGCAACTGGATACGCCGAAACAGGGCCTGCTGACCTACCTGGCCGTGGCCGGCGGCTGGCAGACCCGCAGCTTCTGCGGCAGCCGCTCGGTGGTGGTTCGCGAAGGACTCGAGGGCCTGGGCCCGGTTGCGCCAGGGCAGCAGTTGCCGGCAGCCGCCCGCCGGTCCGCCCCTGATGTTCCGGCCCTGCTGCGGCGCCGGGTCCCCATGGCTGCAAGACTCGCCTTTACCGATCCGATAACCCTCAGGATCGTGGCCGGCCCTGACTGGCAGGCGTTCGAGGCCATGGACATCCTGCGCTTCATTCACACGCCCTACCGGATTTCGCAACAATCGGACCGCATGGGCTACCGCCTGGACGGGCCTGCGCTGGCTTCCCCTGGTGGCATCACCTCCCGCGGCGTTTCCTGTGGTGCCGTACAGGTTCCGGGCGACGGCAGGCCCATGGTACTGCTCAACGACCGGCAGACCATTGGCGGCTACCCGGTGCTGGGCACCGTGCCCCGGCTTGACTGCAGTGCCCTGGCCCAGTGCCGGCCGGGAAGCCGGGTGAGCTTCACCTGGGCAGATGTGGCCGATTGCCAGGGCGAGCGGATGATGTTCGAGCACTCCATGCGCACCCTGGTATGGACTCCCCGAGGCACCCTTCAGCGCGGTCAGACAGACCGATAACCGCTGCGGGGCGGATGCAGTAACACAACCCATGCTCTGCGCCGCCCTGTCCCGGAGCCTGGCTTCTGAAACCCCGGGGGGAATCGTGGCGGGGTCAGGCGTTGACAGACCGGAACATTCCGGTATCATGCACGTCGCTGTCGCAACGGCAGCAGCAGTATGGATAAACGGTGGGCTGGCAGAGTGGCTGAATGCAGCGGTCTTGAAAACCGCCGACGGTGATGAGCCGTCCCGGGGTTCGAATCCCTGGCCCACCGCCATTTTTTCTCTTATTTCAATCACTTACGAATAGAAAAATAATTTACGTACCATTAAACGTATCATGCGAAAAATGGTCAATTTCTGTTCAATGTAAGTGCCGCTCGCATGGATGCAGGCAGTACGATGCCCAGCGGTCGCGCCACCTGCCAAGTGGTGGAGACTGTCAGGAGAGACTGGCACCCCCCCTCATCAGTCTGACTCGCAGAACAACCAGAACGATAGACACGCGTTAGCGGGGTATTCATGTCAGAGAAAAGCCAAACCATCGTTGATCGGATAAAAGAACAGCTATCCTCCCAGCACAGGACAAAAACCAAAGGGAGCCAAGCCACTACAGAGCAAAAGTTTAAACAGTGCATCGGATAC
>JBMCIH010000399.1:0-3034 GCA_048617055.1 Marinobacter sp.
TGCCCTCCGGCACCGCCCGCACCGAGCCACTGAAGCGGAACTGCCGCAACCACTCCAGGAAGTCCTCCCGGAAAAGCCCCAGGGTCTCCAGCCGACGGATATGGTCGTCGGTAAAACGCAGTTACTCAATAACCCGCGCCACCTGCTGCTGGCCGCAGGCCAGCACAAAATTGCGGTGTTCCGGCAGTTTGCGGAAGAACAGGCTGAAAACCGCCTCGTCTGCCATGCCGGAGCGCCAGTAGGCCTGGGCCATTGCCAGTTCATACAGGTCCACAAGCAGGGACAGGTCCTGCTCCTGCAGAGTCAGGGGCTGCTCGGCCATGCCATCACTCCTTCGTAGTGTTCGTTCACAGCGTCAGCAAAGGGATCAGTCCCGGATCAGGTTGACCCCTTCTTCCGCCAGCTCGTCCAGTACTTTCCTGCCGGCGTCGGCGTCCACGGCCCGGGTGGCATCCACCAGCAGGTCCACGTCGAAGCCCAGCTTGCGGGCATCACGAACCGTGGCCTGTACACAGACATCCAGCGCCAGGCCCGCCACCACCAGCTTTTCGACCTGATGACGGCGGAGGAAATGGTCCAGCTGGGTGCCGTCAAAGGCCGAGTAGGCGTCCGTGTCGAATGCTGTGCCCTTGCTGACCCGTACGGTCTCGGGAGGTAACTGCATATGGGGGTGGAAGGCAGCGCCGCGGGTGTCCTGCACGCAGTGTTCCGGCCAGGGGCCACCGCGCTCCTCAAAGCTGCAGTGCTCCCGGGGGTGCCAGTCGCGGCTTGCAATAATCGGCCAGCCCCGTCCCCGCGCCCGCGCGATCCACCGGTTGACCGGACCGAAGATGGCGTTGCTGCCAGGGACGGCCAGGCTGCCACCCTCGCAGAAATCGTTCTGGATATCCACCAGTAACAGAGCTTTCTGGTCGCTCATGATAACCTCCTGCTCCTACCCGAGAAACGGCATATCTATAAGTTAAGTCTGAGGACGAAACGGGTAACGAACAAGGTCTTTCCAGGGGCGCACCGGCCGGCACCGGAAACCGCTTCGCCCAAAACAGGACCCCCGTCACAGCCCGGACCGGAATATCCATGGCCTTGTTTTTTCTAAATTTTTCAGTACGTCACCAGAGAAAATACCACTCCCGGATAGCGGCTTACAGGATTGTAAGCTTTCTCCTACACGCCACCGGAAGGATGTCTGATTTCCCATACACCGCCGATCCGTAGAATGGCTCCTGTACACGGAAGTCACCAAGGGAATGCATGGACTGACCGACGTAGGGAAAGCGTAGTCAAGGAGTAGAGGCTACTGCAGGGAGTGTAGCAGCGGATTCGGCAGGGAGTCGCTCATCGCCGGCCAGGATGGTCAGCGACGCAGGGATGCGAAGGGAATGACGCCAGGAATGGCGCCCAGGGACATGGGCAGTGCCGAAGGAACCGGCATCGGATCTGGTCGCGGACAGGGGGTCACAGGGATTGTGGCTCCAGCCGTGCACCGGTATCCCTTTTCCCTCCCGACTGTAGCGCTCTGTTTTCCAATTTCAGGGAGCTTAACCCGGTCTTTTGTTTCGTCGTACATGGTTGGCAGGCTTGTTGTAGTGGTTTGTCGCGGTTCCGTGGTGAGCAACCCGATCGCGTTTTCACCCATCTGTGGGCCGGTCCGGCATTTGAAGCCAAAACCAGCACAGCGATACCAGCAAACCATGAAACAGACACAACGCGCTTTTGTAATACTGACCCTGATTTTCAGCCTGTTTGCCGTACAGGCACCGGCCTGGGCCGAGGAGTCCGCCAATCCGGCCGACGCCAAGGTCAATATCAATACCGCCACCGCGGAAGAACTGACGGCACTGGATGGCATTGGCGAAACCAAGGCACTGGCCATTATCGCTGACCGCGATACCAATGGCCCTTTCGAATCCGAGGGCGATCTGACCCGGGTACGTGGCATTGGTGAAGCTACGGTGGAGAAAAACGCCGACCGCATCACCACCCGCTAGCCTTCTGGCCCCGCCTCCCGGCGGGGCCCTTTTTCTCCCCTTATACGCCGAAAGTGGTCTGGACACATACCGGGGCTGGCCCTATCGTTGTCTCAACGATCCACCGTCAGAACCCGAGCCATGGCCGACACCCTGAAGCTGTACCCCGCCAAGCCCGAGAAAGTCTACTTCTATGGCACCTGCCTGGTGGACCTGTTCTACCCTGAAGCCGGCATGGCTGGCATCCGGCTGCTGGAGCGCGAAGGTATCGAAGTATTGTACCCGGACCGGCAGACCTGCTGTGGCCAGCCTGCCTGGACTTCCGGTTACCACGACGAAGCCCGGGCCGTGGCCCGCCGGCAGCTTGACCTGTTCCCCGGCGACTGGCCCATCGTGGTGCCCTCCGGGTCCTGTGGCGGCATGATGCGACGGCACTACCCCCGGCTGTTCCGCGACACTCCGGAACAGGCCCTGGCCGGTGAGGTGGCCGGGCGGGTGTGGGAACTGACGGACTTCCTGCTCAACGTCTGCCAGGTCAAGCTCAGGGACCTGGGCGAGCCGGTGACGGTGGCCATGCACACCTCCTGCTCCGCCAGACGGGAGCTGGGGCTGGGGGGCACGGGCCCCGAGCTGCTGTCGCAGCTGGATCAGGTCACCCTGGTGGAACAGGCCCGCGCCGAGGAGTGCTGTGGCTTCGGCGGCACCTTTGCGGTGCGGCACCCCGAGATTTCCGCCGCCATGGCAGCTGACAAGGTGGACTGCCTGACCGATACCGGCGCCCGGCAATTCGTCACCACGGATTGCGGCTGCCTGATGAACATCGCCGGCTATGCCGAAAAGCAGCAGAAGCACATCGGCGGTGAGCACCTCCTCAGCTTCCTGTGGCAACGCACCCGTGACGATAAGGATCAGGAGGGAGGCAGGCCGTGACTCAACCGGGCTCTATCGATGTTCGCCAGTTCCACCCGCGGGCACGTGCCGCCCTGGATGATCCGCAGATTCGCCGGAACTTCCGTCGCGCCATGGACGGCCTGATGGACAAGCGCCACCGTGCCTTTGAGGACTGG
>JBMCIH010000400.1:0-3022 GCA_048617055.1 Marinobacter sp.
CTCAGGGGCCGGGCAGAGGCGTGCGAGTAGTATCCATGAAAGACTTCCAGACAGACTGACATCAGCAGGGATGCCAGTCAGTTTCATTATTGACCATATTTTGAACACTTCAAGAAAGTCATGGTCTTCTCTGAAACTGTTTTTGCATATCAATAGCAATCTATATCATTAAACTGCATGGCATGCCGGCCCGGAAGCCGCCATGATTTGTGCCAGTTGATGTAATACACTGGCATTGTCCAGTAACCCTTCGCAAAGGAATTCGTATTTATGTCCGACAGGAAACGCCCTGGTACACCGGACCAGTCCCTGGCACCGGTGGATGAAGATTCCCTGCTGGCCGGAAAAATACGGGATTCTGCCCGCCAGATCTGGCTGGCCGGTCTTGGGGCCTATACCAAGGCGGAGGAAGATGCCGGCCGACTGTTCAACCGTCTGGTGCACGAGGGTGAGGAGCTTGAAACGAAGACCCGGGGCCTCGTGGAACGGCAGGTGAAGGCGGTCGAGCATCGGGTGGAGGATGTGCGGGACCGGGCCACCGGTACCTGGGACCGGCTGGAAACCCTGTTTGATGAACGGGTGGCCGGTGCGCTCAGGCGCCTGGGCATTCCCAGACACGAGGACATTGAGGCCCTGCAACAGCGGGTGAAGGAGCTGGAGACGGAACTGGCCGAACTGCGATCTTCCGCGCCCGTTGGCCGGGCAGGCGCGATGACAATGACCGGGACCGACGAGGAGGAATGATCCTCAGCCTGTGTGGTAGTCAACAGCGAGCTTCTTCAATTCGCTGGCGGCGGGTTCGCACAGGTGGGGCATCAGCAGGTAAAACACCTGGTAGACACCGTGGCCCGGGTCCGCTTCATTCCGGTTGCCCATATCCCTGAGAGAATCATAACTCTCCCAATAACAGACAGTTAAGGCTAACTGTTCGCAAAGCGCATTAACACCGGGCTGGTCGATGACCATCACCCCCTGGTCCCTAAGGCTCTGGCAGAGGATATGAAAGCCCTTCTGTTTGCGCCGGAGGATGCGGCGGAAGCCGGGCTGCAGCTCCGGATACCGTGACAGGATGTTCACCAGATCATGGTAGAGAAACCGGTAGCGTTCGAGGGTCTCGAACAGCAGGTGCAGGAAGAAGCCGAGCTGGTCCAGGCTGACCCGGACGTCCGGGGGCACGGACAGCAGGTCATCCATTTCCGCCCGGTAGCGGTCGAACAGCTCGCCCACAATGTCTGACTTGCTGCGAAAGTGGTAATAGAGGTTGCCCGGGCTGATATCCAGTTCATCGGAAATCAGCAGGGTCGTGACGTTGGGCTCCCCCAGCTCATTGAACAGAGCCAGGCTGGTGGTCAGAATCCGGTCCCGGGTCTTAACCTTCACCGCCTTCTCCCTGGCCATCACCATACAGAGATGGAGTTTTCAGCGCTGCGGCGCTCAGAGCTGAAATTCCGCCCACACCGGGCAATGGTCCGAAGGTTTCGCCATGGCCCTGATGTCATAGCTTATGCCGGCGGCTCGGGCCCGGGACAACAGGTTTTCGCTGGCCATGATCAGGTCGATGCGCAGGCCGCGCTTGGGGTCGCGCTCGAAGCCCCGGCTGCGGTAGTCGAACCAGCTGAAAGTGTCTGCCTCGTCCGGGTGGAGATGCCGGAACACATCCGTCAGCCCCCGTTGTTCCACTTCCGCCATCCATGCCCGCTCTTCCGGAAGGAAGCTGCATTTTCCAGTGCGCAGCCAGCGTCTTGCGTTGTCGTCCCCGATACCGATGTCCCGGTCCGTGGGGGAAATGTTCATATCGCCCATCAACAGGAGGTGACCACCTTCCTGCTTCAGTTCGTCAATCAGGCGAATCAGGTCCTGATAGAACTTCTCCTTGGCAGGAAACTTGACCGGATGGTCGCGGTTCTCGCCCTGGGGAAAGTAACCGTTCACCACGGTAAGCTGTTCGCCATTGACGGTGAAACGACCCCGGATAAGGCGCCGCTGGGCTTCCTCGCCATCCCAGGCATAGCCTTTGTGGACCTCCTGCGGTTCCTGCCGGGAGAGCAGCGCCACCCCGTAATGGGTCTTCTGACCATGGAAGTGCACGTGATAGCCCATGGCTTCCAATTCGGCGACCGGAAACTGGTCGTCGTCCACCTTGGTCTCCTGCAGGCCGATAATGTCCGGATCGAGCTGTTCCACCACCGCCTGTAACTGGTGAAGCCTCATTCGTATGCTGTTGACGTTGAAGGAAACAAATTTCATCGGGGTCTGGCTGCCGTTTGCTGGGAATGCCCCGAAGTCTATCACAGCCGGACCACGCGCCAAGTTGTCATAACATCAGCCACTGGTCGGCCCCGGATAACAACCGGTTGCTTTGGCAGGTTCCAGGGGAGGGCGGCCTCCGGGCCTGACCAGCAGGACCTGGCTGACGCCGATGGCCCGTTCGCTGAACCCGGCTTCACAGTAGGCAAAATAGAACTGCCACAGGCGGCGGAAGCGCTCGTCGTAGCCCAGGTTGCGCACCGTCTCCAGGCTCGCCTCGAAGCGCTGGCGCCACTCGCGCAGGGTGCGGGCGTAGTGGGGGCCGATCTCGTCCAGGGCCAGCACGTTGAGCGAGGTGCGCCGGGCAAGGCCGGAGAGGATGGCGTGGTGGGAGGGCAGGAAGCCGCCGGGGAAGATGTGGCGCTTGATGAAGTCCATCTCGCGCTTGGCGGCCTCGAAGCGCTGGTCGCGGATGGTGATCGCCTGCAGCATCGCCTGCCCGTCGTCGGTGAGCAGGCGGTCCAGGGTGGCGAGGTAGGTCTCCAGGTACTGGTGGCCCACCGCCTCGATCATCTCCACCGAGATCAGCCGGTCGTAGCGCCCCGCGAGCTCGCGGTAGTCCTGCTTGAGCAGGGTGATGCGGTCGGCGAGCCCCTCCTCCTCGATGCGCCGGGCGGTATGGGCGTACTGGGCCTCGGAGATGGTGGTGGTGGTGACCCGGCAGCCGCGGGTCTTCGCCGCGTGGATGGCGAGCCCGCCCCAGCCGGTGCCGATC
>JBMCIH010000401.1:0-3003 GCA_048617055.1 Marinobacter sp.
ACCGGGCCGAGGCGTTTCATGAAGACGTCGTCGTACCACCGCTCGCCGTGGCGGGCGATGAGAAAGCGTCGGGTCAGGTAGCCGGCGGTGAGTGGAATGACGATATAGAGCACCACCGACAGAATGACGGTATTCCAGGGCACCTGAATGTCGGAAATACCCAGCAGAAATACCACAACTGGCGCGAAGGCGAACAGCATGATCAGGTCGTTCAGCGACACCTGCACCAGGGTGTAGGCGGCATCGCCTTTGGTCAGGTAACTCCACACAAATACCATTGCCGTACAGGGCGCCGCACCCAGCAGGATGGCCCCGGCCAGGTACTCGCTGGCCAGCTGGGGGCTGATCAGCGGCTCGAACACCACCATCAGGAAGAACCAGGCGATGGCGAACATGGTGAAAGGCTTGATCAGCCAGTTCACCGCCGTGGTGATGGCCAGCCCTTTCGGCTCCCTGCGCACCCCCACCACCGCACTGAAATCGATCTGCGCCATCATCGGAAAGATCATCGCCCAGATCAGTATGGCGATGGGAATGGATACCTGGGCGTATTCGAAGCGAGACAGGGTCTCGGGCACGGCGGGGGCAAGTTGCCCGAGAGCTACACCGGCCACAATGGCCAGTGCCACCCAGACCGACAGGTATTTCCCGAAAAGATCCATGCCCCGGCCGGACTCCTCCGCCCGGGCTGCTTCTGTGTTGCTGCTCATTGACTACCTCTCAGGTGTAACTGGCACGTCAACCGAAGTTGCACGCATGTGCGCTTCTTTCCGATGATCAATCGGGTTACGACTTTATCCAGCCGGCAATCCTGTCATGCTCTGGAACGGAGCCGCTGTGAATCACCTTGCCATCCAGCGCCACTGCGGGAGTCGACATCACCTGATACTCCATGATTCTGGCCGGATCGGTCACCTTGGTCACTGCGACAGACTCCCCCAGTTCCTGGGCGGTCCTTTCGATATTTTCTGCGGTAGTGACGCATTTTTTACAGCCGGTTCCGAGGACTTCAAAATGTTTCATGATCTTTCTCCTATGTAGGTCGGACACTTGTATTACGGAACAATCGGGCGCCCTCAGAACCCGGCAAAAAGCCAGGGCCCGACGGCGTTGATCACCCAGCCGACCACGATGAAGTTGGCCAGCAGGATAAGGAAAATCAGCGCCAGCAGTCGCAGGGTCATCACCTGCTTGAGCATGATGAATTCCGGAAAGCTGGCGGCCACGGTACTCATGCAGAAGGCCAGGGTGGTGCCCACCGGCAGGCCTTTCACAATCAGGCTTTCCATCACCGGAATCACGCCGGTGGCATTGGAGTACAGGGGCAATCCGGCCAGTACTGCGGCAGGCACACTCCACCATTGACCGGATCCCAGGTTGTCGGCAAACCAGCCATCAGGTACGAAGCCGTGCAGGGCGGCACCCAGGCCTACGCCGATCAGTACCCATTTCCAGATGCGGCCGACAATTTCCTTCAGCTCATCCCTGGCAAACTCATGTCTTTGCCGGAAGCTCAGCCTGGGCGCCTCCGGTACTTCAGAGCTGGCGCCGCGGCCCCGGGCTTCCACCGCCGCCGTCTGGTACGCCCTGGCGGCAAAGTCTTTCAGCCAGCGCTCGCCCCTGAGTGTATCCAGAATCATGCCGCCGACGATGCCCACGGCCATGCCGATGACGATGTAGGCCAGGGTGAACTTCCAGCCCAGCAGACTCCAGAGCATGATCACCGCCACCTCGTTGATGATAGGTGAGGTAAACAGGAACGCCATGGTGATACCCAGGGGGATGCCCGCGCTGGTGAAGCCCAGAAACAGGGGTATGCTTGAACAGGAGCAAAAAGGGGTAATGGCGCCGAATCCGGAGCCGAAGAAATAGCCCACAAGGCGGGGTTTCTGCTGAATATAGGCCCGGACCCGCTCCAGATTGAGAGATGCCCGCGCCAGTGCGATCACATAGATCATCACCACCAGCAGAAACAGGATCTTGGTGGTGTCCTCGATAAAAAAGTGAACGGAGGTGCCCAGCTTGGTCTCGGGGCTGAGTCCCATCAGGTCATAGGTCAGCCAGCTGGCGAGGGTTGTGAAAATTTCGAGCATGGCGATGCCCTTGCTTTGGTGTTGATAATGGGTCGGCGATCAGAGGACGAACCAGCGCCGGAAAAGATACTCTCCTGTTCCTGAAACACCGGTGCCCAGGTGCCGCCCGGCACGGAACTGGCCGACGTGTTAACATGCGTCGACAGAGAGACTGACCATGAAATTTGACTGTGTATTACGTGCCTGGCATGACCACCAGGCCGAGCTTCGAAGTTTTCTGATCGGCCGGCTGGATGAGCCGGCCATGGCTGATGACCTGCTGCAGGATGTGTTTTTCAAGGCCATGCGGGAGGGTCAGAACTTCTGCGTGCTGGAGAATCCCCGTGCCTGGCTCTTCCGGGTGGCCCGCAATACGCTCACCGACAGCCATCGCCTGCGCAAGCACTGGGTGCCGGTGCCGGACCATCTGCCCGATGAACGCGCTCCGGAGCGGGCCCCGGTGGATGAACTGGACGCCTGCATTGAGGCGACCCTGCCGTACCTGGTGGAAAGCGACCGCGATATTCTCCGGGCCTGTGACCTCGGGCCCATGTCCCAGGACGCCTACGCCCGGGCGCAGGGATTGTCGTTGCCAGCTGCCAAGGCCAGAATCCGGCGCGCGCGCGAGCGTTTACGAGAGGCCCTTGCGCGCCGCTGTAACGTGATTCTGGATGAGTCCGGCAACGTATGCTGTCATGGCCAGACGGATGGCCCTAGTGTCCCGTGCGGTTAATTCGCTGAGTCAGTCTGCTGATCTCATCGGGCATCCTGCGCGGGAAGTCAGCGGGTACCTGGTTCCTCGGCATTGATGATCAGCCGTTTGATGCGGCGGGTGATCCACCAGACCGAGCCGACCACCACCGGGATGCTGGCTGCCGTCGCCCGCATGTACATCCAGGAGCGCTACGGCGTCTTCGTCACCAACCTCTAC
>JBMCIH010000402.1:0-2995 GCA_048617055.1 Marinobacter sp.
GCCAGCGGCCCTCCCGCTGGAGATAAGGCGGGAGCAGGGCGGTGGCCGGGACGAACTTTAGCGGGCGGTGTGGATTGAGCGGCGGGGGGCTTTCTGGTACTCTGGCGTCCCATCTTGAGATGACAATCTCCCTCCTATACTGAACCTGACAATCACGGAATCTGCATGACGCGTTATATTTTCGTCACCGGCGGTGTTGTGTCCTCATTGGGGAAAGGGATCGCGTCTGCCTCCCTGGCTGCGATCCTGGAAGCCCGGGGCCTGAAGGTCACCATTCTCAAGCTGGACCCCTATATCAATGTGGACCCGGGCACCATGAGCCCGTTCCAGCACGGTGAGGTCTTCGTTACCGAAGACGGTGCAGAGACCGACCTGGACCTGGGTCACTACGAGCGGTTTATCCGCACCCCCATGACCCGCCGCAACAACTTCACCACCGGGCGGGTGTACGAAGAGGTGATCCGCAAGGAGCGCCGGGGCGATTACCTGGGCGGCACCGTGCAGGTGATTCCCCACATTACCGATGAAATCAAGCGCCGGGTGGTGGAGGGGGCCGCCGGTGTTGATGTGGCGCTGGTGGAGATCGGCGGCACCGTGGGCGATATTGAGTCGCTGCCGTTCCTGGAAGCCTGCCGTCAGCTCAAGGTGGAAGTGGGCCCGCAGCGGGCCCTGTTCATGCATCTGACCCTGGTGCCCTATATTGCCACCGCGGGCGAGATCAAGACCAAGCCCACCCAGCACTCGGTGAAGGAAATGCGCTCCATCGGCCTGCAGCCGGACATCCTGCTGTGCCGTTCCGAGCATGAAGTGGATGCCGGCTCCCGCCGCAAGATCGCCCTGTTCACCAACGTCGAGGAACGGGCCGTCATTCCGTTGCAGGACGCCAGTTCCATCTACGCCATTCCCCGTATGCTCCACAGCTTCGGCCTGGACCAGCTGGTGATCGAGCGGTTCGGCCTCAGTGCGGGCAAGGCCGACCTGAGCGAGTGGGACGAGGTGGTGGATGCGATCACCTACCCGCACCAGGAAGTTCTTATTGCCATGGTGGGCAAGTACATGGAACTGCTGGATGCCTACAAGTCACTGATCGAATCTCTGCTTCACGCCGGCATCAAGACCCGCACCAAAGTCCGGATCGAGTACATTGACTCGGAAGATATCGAACGCAACGGCACAGCTGTGCTGGAAAAGGCCGACGCCATCCTGGTGCCCGGCGGCTTCGGCGAGCGGGGTGTGGAGGGCAAGATCCGCACCGTGCAGTATGCCCGTGAGAACAAGGTGCCCTACCTGGGTATCTGTCTGGGGATGCAGGTGGCGGTGATCGAGTACGCCCGTAATGTGGCCGGTCTGGAGGGCGCCCACTCCAGCGAATTCCGTGAGAACTGCCCGGCACCGGTGGTGGGCCTGATCACCGAATGGCTGGACGCCAGCGGCAAGCGCGAGGAACGCACCGAGGAGTCCGACATCGGCGGCACCATGCGCCTGGGGGCCCAGGACTGCGTGCTCACCGACGGCACCACCATCAGCCACTGCTACGGCAAGACGGTGATCCGTGAGCGCCACCGCCACCGCTACGAGGTCAACAACCATTTCGTCCCCCAGCTGGAGCAGGCGGGGCTGCGGGTGGCGGGCCGCTCCACCGACGGCAAGCTGGTGGAAGTGGTGGAAGTGCCGGATCATCCCTGGTTCGTGGCCTGCCAGTTCCACCCGGAATTCACCTCCACGCCACGGGACGGTCATCCGCTGTTCACCGGCTTCGTGGAGGCTGCCCTCAAACACCGCGGGCGCTGAGCGCCCGCCACTAACCGGAGAAGGACCTGTCCGCCATGGCCCAGACAACCCTCAAGGTCGCTGACCTGACCATTGCGAACGAACAGCCTTTCGTACTTTTCGGCGGCATGAACGTGCTGGAGTCCCGGGAACTGGCGTTCGAGGTGGCCGAGACCTACGTCGACGTTACCCGGCGGCTGGGCATTCCCTATGTGTTCAAGGCCTCCTTTGACAAGGCCAACCGCTCCTCCATCAATTCCTTCCGCGGCCCGGGTATCGACGCCGGCCTGCAGTTGCTGGCGGACATCAAGGTCAAGTACCAGGTGCCGGTCATTTCCGATGTCCACGAGCCCTGGCAGGCAAAACCCGCCGCCGAGGTCTGCGACGTTCTCCAGCTGCCTGCCTTCCTCAGCCGCCAGACTGACCTAGTGGTGGCCATGGCGGAAACCGGCGCGGTGATCAACATCAAGAAGGCCCAGTTCCTGGCCCCCCGCGAGATGGCCCATATCATCCGCAAGTGCGAGGAAGCCGGTAACGACCGGGTCATTCTCTGCGAGCGGGGCACCAGCTTCGGTTACAACAACCTGGTGGTGGACATGCTCGGCTTCGGCCAGATGAAAGCCCTCGGCGTGCCCGTGTTTTTTGATGTCACCCACGCCCTGCAGATGCCCGGCGGTCGCGCCGACTCCGCCGGTGGTCGCCGCGCCCAGGTGGTGGACCTGGCCCGGGCGGGCATGTCCCAGGGCCTGGCGGGTCTGTTCCTGGAGGCCCATCCGGACCCGGACAAGGCGCTGTGCGACGGTCCCTGTGCCCTGCGGCTGAACCAGCTGGAGCCCTTCCTGAAGCAGGTCAAGGCCATGGACGAGCTGGTGAAGGGTTTCGAGCCCCTCGACACGGCCTGATGTTGCTTGCGGGCAAGGCTATCAATTTCTGTTAGAACCTCAAGTCAGACACTTCCGGAGATAGAAACGCATGACCAAGATCGCTGATATCAAGGCCCGTGAGGTCCTGGATTCCCGCGGCAACCCGACGGTGGAAGCCGACGTGATCCTCGAGGACGGCACCCTAGGGCGAGCCTGTGCCCCTTCCGGTGCCTCCACCGGTTCGCGGGAAGCACTGGAGCTCCGTGACCAGGACAAGGGGCGCTACCTGGGCAAGGGCGTCACCCGGGCGGTGGCTGCGATCAATGGTGATATCCGCAATGCCCTGCTGGGCCGGGATTCCG
>JBMCIH010000403.1:0-2993 GCA_048617055.1 Marinobacter sp.
TTACGGCGTCATGCTGCTGGCCGTCGCCATATGGCTGCTGGATCGCCTGGTGCCGGCGTGGGTAACGCTGACACTGTGGGGCCTGCTGGCAGCGATCACCGGCGTGCAGCTGGGTGCCTTTGATGCCGCCAGAGCGGGATGGCAACGTACCTGGAAGGGGGCGGGGCTGGTGCTGTTTGCCTGGGGGCTGGCCCTGCTGGCAGGGGCCATGTCAGGCGCTTCCGATCCGCTGCGCCCACTGGCCCCTTTGATGGCCTCCGGCACCGGTGAGGCCCCGGCAAGGGCGGAACACGCGCCTTTCGAGCGCCTGCAGGTCCCCGATGCCATCCGCGCCAGGCTGGCTGAAGCAAGCGAGAAAAGCAAACCCGTGATTCTCGATTTTTACGCTGACTGGTGTATCTCCTGTAAGGTCATGGAGCGCGAGGTTTTCAGTCAACCCGAGGTGATCACCGCCATGGAAGACTATACCCTGCTCCAGATCGACATGACCGAGAACACACCGGCGCAGCAGGCGCTGCTGGATGAGCTGGGACTGTTCGGGCCGCCTGCCATTCTGTTCTATGATCGCAGCGGCGAGGAAGCCACTACCCTGCGGGTGCTGGGAGAGATGGACCGGGGCGCCTTTCTGGAGCATCTCGACCAGGCGGATGCGACCCTCTAATCACAACCCCGGCAGCCAGGCTCAGGCGCCCCTACGAATCCAGAACAGGTACTCCTCACCACGTTGCTCCTGCTGGACAAGCTCATGGCTCAGGAACTGACAGAATCTCGGAATGTCCCGCGTGGTGGACGGGTCCGTTGCCCGTACCCTCAGTACGCCGCCCACCGGCACATCGGCTATGCGGTTATGGAGCATCATCACCGGTTCCGGGCACATCAGCCCGCGAGCGTCCAGTTCAGCATCCTGATTGGGTGTTTCTGCCATATTGACCTCCCGGGGCGCCGCCCACCGGCCGGAACCCCAAATTACCTGATGGAATTTCCCGCTTCAGGTGCTAAATTACTGTCGTACTGATCTATTTTAGACCAGAAACCCTGCCAAACGGTATAGTAGCGAGGTGTCCAAATGATCCGTGTCCTCATCGAACGTCATATCGCCGAGTCCCTGGAAAGCGCCTATGAGGAGCGTTCGAGAAAGATCCTCCAGAGCGCCGTGTCGGCTCCGGGCTTCGTGTCGGGGGAGACGCTGGCCAACGCTCATGACCCCAACCACCGTATCACCCTCGCCAACTGGCGTTCAGAGGCAGACTGGGACCACTGGTATCATTCCGAGGAGCGTCAGCAGCTGCTCGGCGAGGTCAAACCCATGATGGACCAGGACGAGAAGATCACCATCTTGCGCCAATGCTGAGGCAGGTCAGTCCGTCCGCTCCAGAAAACAGGTGATCTCCTCCCGGTCGTGATAGAGCTGCCGGGCCCGCAGGCGGAAGCCGAAGGGCGCGTCCGCCAGCCGTGTTTCCAGCAGACTGCGACACAACAGCCACTCGTCATAACGGCGCTTCATGGGCAGTTTCAGATTGAATACGCTGAATCGGCACAGCTGGTCGGTAAACCAGTCGCCGACCATCGACGCCGTGCGCCGGGGTTTGTCCACGATGTCACAGACCATCCAGTCTGCGGCCCGTTTCGGCCGCCACTGGTAGCCGTCGGCCCTGACATGGGTCACCATGCCGGTAGCCATCAGGGCCTCGTCCATGGGGCCATTGTCCACCGCCGTCACCTGCATGCCCTGCCGAACCAGCTGCCAAGTCCAGCCGCCGGGAGCGGCCCCCAGGTCAACGGCGCTGCGGCCGCCGCCCAGGTAATCCAAGCTTCGATCCGCCGGCAGCAGGACTTTCCAGGCCTCTTCCAGTTTCAGCGCTGACCGGCTCGGCGCGTCTGCCGGTAACCGCAGCCGCGGAATGCCCATGGGCCAGCGGGCCCGGTTATTGGCCGGACTGATTCCCACCAGGGCATGGCTGAAATCAGGCAGCAGCAGCTCAAGCCGGTCCTGCCTTTCATCGTCAGCCCCCAGCAGCCCGGCCTCCCGGAGCGACCGGGACAGGGGCGCCACCCACTTGCGGGCGAAACGCCCCAAGTCGGCATCAGTACAGTTTTCCGGAATGCGTACTTCCACCCGGGAACAAGGGTGAACCGGCGACTCACGCAAAGCTTCGGTCACCGCGCCCACCCGGTCCGATACCGGCAGCGTCACCCCTGTCACCAGTAACAGCCAGTCCCTCACGAAAACCAGCGTTTCCAGTGGCAGCCGCGCCAGTAACTCGGGGGCATCCAGACCACCGGCCAGCGTAAATACCAGCCAGCCGCCGCCCGCGCCCGGCTCGAAGTAGCCCCAGGCGCCCTGTGCGGCGGCCGCATCGGTGACTTCCCGGCCGGCCTCCGGCTCAAATCCGGGGCGGCAGAATAACAGCAGTCGGTTCAGTGATGAGTCCATCAGTGGGCACCTTGGGCATCGGCGGCAGTTCAGTGTGATTACGGGGCTCGCGCAGAGGCAGAGGCTACCCGAGACTCCGGACAAAAGCAGCAGCGAGTTCTGCAGACCGGTCGATCAGGGCGCCCGGATCAAGGCCCTGGCGCTTCAGGGGCCGCAGGTCATGGTCGCCACCGTCCAGCCAGTGTACCCGGACATGGCCCGGCAGAGGCGCCCGGGCCTCCAGTTCGGCCTTCCTGCCAAACGGGTCACGGGTGCCCTGGAAGATGGCCACCGGTACCGGAATGGCCTCAAAATGCCCGGTACGCCAGCGATCCGGCTTTCCCGGCGGGTGAAAGGGATAGCCAAAACAGGCCACGCCTTGCACACCGGCAGCCCCCGGTTCAGACGCCAGCAGGGAAGCCATACGTCCGCCCATGGATTTGCCGCCCACCACCAGGGTCCGGGACGCACCCAGTTCAGCCCGGCAGACATGCACCACCTCAGCGAAATGCTCCAGCAACACCCGTTGACGATCCGGCGGGCGTCTGCGCCCGTCCTTACGGAACTTTTGCATATAGGG
>JBMCIH010000404.1:0-2988 GCA_048617055.1 Marinobacter sp.
GGGCTGGCGTGGCAGGCTGGTCTGTGGGGAAGTGGTGTTCACGGGTGGGGGGTACAACTCCGGCCGGTGACGGGAACGGGGGATTCTAGCAGTTTGCGGTGGTTTCAATAAAAGAGGCGACCGGAGTGGTCGCCTCTTCGGGGTTTGCGCGGCTCGCGGAGCTATTTTTTCTGGCCGGCCCAGTAGGGCTCCCGCAGTTCACGCTTGAGCACCTTGCCGATGGTGGAGCGGGGCAGCTCATCCCGGAACTCCACCGCTGACAGGCGCTGGGTCTTGCCCAGCTTGCTGTTGGCAAAGGCCAGGATGTCCTCTTCGGTGGCGCTCTCGCCGGGCTTGCGCACCACCAGCCCCAGCGGGGTCTCGCCCCAGTGCTCGCTGGGAATGCCGATCACCGCCACATCCGCCACCGCCGGATGCTCCAGCAGCACCTTCTCGAGGTCCACCGCGTAGATATTGAAGCCGCCGGAGATGATCATGTCCTTGCGCCGGTCGAGTATATAAAGGAAGCCGTCCTCGTCCAGCCGGCCCATGTCACCGCTGCGGTAGAACACGTGACCCTCGGGGCTGGTCCACAGCATGTCCTGGGTCTGCTGCTCACGGTGGTAGTAGCCCCGCATCATGGAGATGGCCCGGCCGACGATCTCGCCGATCTCGCCCCGGGGCACTTCGTTGCCGTTGTCGTCGATGATGCGCACTTCCGCGCCCTCGGTGGGCACCCCCACTGAATCCCATTTGGTAGGGTTGGCGGCGCAGTCCAGGCTGGTGGAAATGCCCCCCTCAGTGAGCCCGTAGACCTCGCGGATGTTCCCCGGCCAGCGCTCCATGGCCTCGGCAATGACGTCCGAGCGCAGCGGTGCGCTGGTGCACAGCTTGAGCTTGAAACTGGACAGGTCGAAGCGGTCGAAGTCCGGCTCCGCCATGATGCGGGAGTACTGCACCGGCACCAGCATGGCGTGGGTCACCCGGTGTTCCTCCGCCAGTTCCAGGAAACGGCGGGCATTGAACTTGCCCATCAGGATGAGTGTGCCGCCGTGGTAAAGGGTGGGCAGGGCTGACACCAGGGTGGTGTTGGAGTAAAGCGGCGTCGAGACCAGGTTGATGGCATCACCATCGAGCCCGAACCGGGCCAGGCGCTCGAACTGACGCTGGCGGAAACGGTAATCGTGGAGTATACCTTTGGGAGTTCCCGTGGTGCCGGAGCTGTAGATAATATTGAAGGGGTCGTCCAGGGTGACCTGGGCCGGGTCCGGCTGGTCACTGGTATCGCCCAGCCAGGCATCCAGGTCCTGGCCGCTGTCGACGGCATTGGTGTCGATACCGATGCGCTGGGCCGGGGCTACGCGGCGCAGCTGGTCGCGGATTTCGTCGAACAGGGGCAGGTTTTTTTCCGACACGAACAGAAAGCGGGTATCACAGTCCTCGACCATCAGCGCCAGGGACTCGCCGCTGGCCATGCCCGAAAGTGGTACCATGCAGCCACCGGCGATGAGTGTGCCCAGGTACAGGCACATATAGTCGTTGCTGTTTTCCGACAGGCCGGCAACCGTGTCGCCGGTCTGCAGGCCGTCCGCCCGCAGGCGGTTGGCGATGCGGTTGGCGCGGCTGAGCATTTGCGCCCAGGTCAGGGTGCCCTTTTCGTCCGTGAGCGCCCGTTTGTGCCCCTGGGATTGGGCGAAAGCCTGGATGTGATGCCCGATCGGGTCCATGGTTTCGTGCTCCAGGGGCGGAGCGTAGTTGGGCATGGAGGCGACGGTTTGTCTCATTTGGGGGCCCTCTGTGGTCTGGGTGTTTTATCTAGTGAAATTTATTTCCGAATATATTGACTCAAAACTGGAAGGCGTGACAAATTAAACGCCTTGTTCAACCTTTTGAAAAGCACCCTAACCAATTTTTCTGGTTGTCTTTCAGGCTTTTCATCGGGATTTCAGTTCCGAATCAAGCTGGTAAACATCGAATCGATAATCACAAAAGCCAACGCATGTTTTATAGGAGCACAGACTATGTCGCGTTTCACTGGGCGAGTCGCCATCGTCACCGGGGCCGGTAGTGGTATCGGCCGTGCCACCGCTCTGAGGCTGGCTCATGAAGGCGCCAGGGTGGTGCTGGCCGACTGGTCCGAGGAAGGGCTGCTGGAAACCGCCTCGCAGTTTCCGGCCGAAGCGGTCCATGTCGAACGCAAGCTGGATGTCTCCGATGAAGACGCCGTCAAGGCCCTGGTGTCGGAAGTCAGGGAACAGTTCGGCCAGATCGATATCCTGGTCAACAACGCCGGCATTTCCGGTGGCAGCTATCCGCCCATCACTGAAAACGCCAAGGCTGACTGGGAGAAGATCCTGGGGGTGAACCTGATCGGCGCCATGCTGATGATCAAGCATGTGGCGCCGCACATGCAGGAGCGTCAGCAGGGGGCGATCGTCAATACCGCTTCCGTGGCCGGTATCCGTTCCGGCGCCGGCGGCAACCCCTACAGTGCCTCCAAGGCGGGTGTGATCAACCTGACCCAGACCGCCGCCTGTGACCTGGGCGGTTATAACGTGCGGGTGAATGCCGTCTGCCCCGGGCTGGTGGAGACCGGCATGACCAGGGCCGTTTTCGACTATGCCCGTGCCAATGACAAGGAACACAAGCTGGGGGGGCGCTGCGAACTGCGCCGATATGGCCGGCCGGAAGAACTGGCGGCCGCCATCTGCTTCCTGGCCTCCGATGATGCCAGCTACATTACCGGCCAGGCGCTGCCTGTGGACGGCGGCAACACCGCCTCACTGAACATGCCCGGAATGAAAGTGTAATGAGTGAAGCATCACAGAACCTCCACATTACCGGTGGCAAGGATCTGCCCGGCTTTCACAACATGCTGGGGTACCGGCAGGTTTCCTGGGAACAGGACAAGGCCGTCCTCGCCCTGGACCTGAAACCGGAGCACCTGAACCTGGGCGGGGTCATCCACGGTGGGGTGCTGAGCTCCCTGCTGGATATCGTGATGGCGGA
>JBMCIH010000405.1:0-2971 GCA_048617055.1 Marinobacter sp.
ATCCGTCAGTTTATGGGCAAGCTCGATCAGCGCCACGTCTTCCGCACCGCTGAAGGAAATGGCGATATTGTCGTACTTCGCCAGTGCCGCCTTGAGGATGGCCCTGGGGCTCTGGCCTTCGAGCTCGGCCTGTAGCTGTGAAATATCCGTCATTGAACGCATCACCTGGGGTGTAAATATGTGATAAATATACCATTAACCGGCTGCGGTCTGAAGGAATACCGGAATCTATCGATATAGCCGGCCATATCAACGATGCTTTCCTGCGCGGATTTTTTTATCATAGCGCCTGATTTTGATCCCCCGGCTTCTTCCGGCAGGGGCTTACCGGCGTTTAAATGACCAGGAGACCAATGTGGAACTCGCGTGCCTTGACCTTGAAGGAGTACTGATCCCGGAAATCTGGATCGCGTTTGCGGAAAAAACCGGTATTGAGGAACTCAAGGCCACCACCCGCGACATTCCGGACTACGACGTGCTGATGAAGCAGCGCCTGCGATTGCTGGACGAGCATGGCTACGGCCTGCCCGCCATCCAGGAGGTGATTGGCGAGCTGGACCCGCTGCCCGGCGCCGCCGACTTCCTGAACTGGTTGCGGGAGCGGTTCCAGGTGGTGATCCTGTCTGACACCTTCTACGAGTTCGCCATGCCGCTGATGAAGAAGCTGGGCTACCCGACCCTGTTGTGCCACAAGCTGGAAGTAAATGACCAGGGCCGCATCACCAACTACCTGTTGCGCCAGCGGGATCCCAAGCGCCAGTCGGTGCGGGCGTTCCAGCTGCTCAACTACAGGGTGATCGCCGCCGGGGACTCCTACAACGACACCACCATGCTGACCCAGGCAGAGGCGGGCATCCTGTTCCACGCGCCGCAGAACGTGATTGACGAGTTCCCCGGGTTTCCGGCGGTGCACGACTTCGAAGAACTGAAACAGACCTTCCTCAGGCTCAGCAACCGGTTCTGAACAGGACCGAGGGCAGCGGCCGGTGAGCGCCGCTATGGGAGGTTCTCAAGGGTCGTCAGCAGACGCTGTATCTTGCTCAGGGATTCCCGGTATTCGTCGCCCGGGTCCGAGTCAGCCACAATGCCGCAGCCTGCCCAGGCCCGGATGACGCCGTCGTTGCGGGCCTGCAGGCTGCGGATGGCGATGTTGCTTTCCAGGCGGTTGTCCGCCTGCCAGCGGAACAGGCTGCCGCAGTAGGGCCCCCGGCCGTGGGACTCGAGCTCATCAATGATCTCCATGGCCCGCCGCTTGGGCGCACCGGTGATGGACCCGCCAGGGAAGGCGCTGACCATGGCCTCAAAGGGGCTTGTCCCAGCGCTCAGTCTTCCCGTGACCGTACTCACCAGCTGGTGCACGTTACGGTAGCTTTCCACGGCGAACAGCGCCGGCACCTGCACCGAGAAGGGCTCGCAGAAGTGGGACAGGTCATTGCGGATCAGGTCCACGATCATCAGGTTTTCCGCCCGGTCCTTGCTGTTTTCCGCCAGTTCCCGGGCCAGGGCCCGGTCCTGTGCCGGATCCTCGCTGCGGGGCCGGGTGCCCTTGATGGGTTTGCTGATAACCTGGCCGTCGGCGATGTCCAGGAACAGTTCCGGCGAAACGCTCAGAAGCTGCCAGGGGCCGGCATCCAGAAACCCGCCATGGGGCACCGGTATGGCCTGGACCAGCGCCTGCCACGCCAGCCATGGGGAGCCGTGGAAGCGGCCCTCGAACTGCTGTGAAAGGTTGGCCTGGTAGCAGTCGCCGGCGTGGATATAGTCGAGGATCCGCGCCACCCCCCGGCGGTAGTCCTCCTCGGTGCCCCGGGCCCGGAACGGGGTGGTGATGCGGAAGGGCGGCAGCGGCGGGGCCTGCTCAGACTGCTCCAGCAGCGCCAGTACCCGTGTTTTCAGGGCCGCGGGGCAGGCGTCGTCGAAACTCAGCAGGGCCGGTGTTCCGGCGCCGCTGTTATCGTCCAGTTTCAGGTGCCAGAGATAGAGTCCGGCCCAGCCCAGGCTGTCCATGGGCGGTCGGCGGCTGCGAAATCCGGGAACCGTGTGGCGCCCCGCCTCGTAGAACAGGCACCCGGCAATGAAACCGCAGTGATCCGCCCCGGCGATGGCGCCATGGGCATCCACAACCTGGCCCACGGTGGCGGCAAACGCCCCGGCCTGGTCCCCGAACTGCCATTGCCTGTGGGGCAGGGCGCTGATCAGGCGGCTCCGGCCCTGGTCCGTACCCAGGCAAAGAAAGCCCGCAAGCACCGAGAGGGCATTGACAAAGCCGGCAATGTGGCCAGCGGGTACAGAGTAACGGGTCGACATCCGGTAACCTGGCAGGAAAATGGGCTGTGCATGATACCCTATAAGCATGATGACGTTGTAACCCCTGGCCGGGCCGCCCGCCCGGCGGGGCGATGTCCTGGTTTACAGTGAAGGATCGTCTCTTGCCCAGTATCAGACGAAGGGTCAGCCAGCGGTGGCGGGCCTGGGTCAACCGCCGCATCCCGAGGGATGACCAGCGTCACCTCGACCGGCGGTCCATCTTCATTCTTCCTACGGCCCCTGGCCTGGTGTTCGGCCTGTTGCTGCTGGTGATGCTGCTGACCGGTATCAACTACCAGAACAGCCTGATTTACCTGCTGACCTTCCTGCTGGGGGCGCTGTTCGTCGCCGCCATGCACCAGACCCACAACAACCTGAGCGGACTGGACCTGACCCTGCTGCAGCCCGGCGAGGGCTTTGCCGGTGAGCCCATTGCCTTCACCTTTGCGCTGGAGGCGGGCCATGAAGCCACCGCTGTCATCCTCAGGGCCGGCCAGGAAGGCGCCACCACCCTTTCGGTTCCGAAACACGAACGGGTGGATGCAACCCTGCTGGTGCCCAGCCATGAGCGGGGTTACCTGCTGCCGCAGCAGGTGCGGGTGGAGACCCGTTTTCCCTTTGGCCTGCTGGTGGCATGGTCCTGGTTGCGCCCTGCCACCCCCGC
>JBMCIH010000406.1:0-2963 GCA_048617055.1 Marinobacter sp.
TGGAACATTTCGGGGTGGAAGTGGTGCATATGACCAGCCACGGCATAGTTACCGCGGCAGAGGTGGGCACCCTGGGGCGGGAGGCCGTCCTGCGGTTCGCCACTGATAACGACCATCCGGATGCCGAGGCCCTGCTGATACCCGATACCGCGTTGCATTCAGCGGCCTGGCTGGACGACCTGGAAGCCGCCGCCGGCAAACCGGTGCTGACGGCCAACCAGGTCAGTTTCTGGGAAGGCCTGAGGCTGTGCGGCAGGCTTGCCCCACAGTCAGGCCTGGGGGCCCTGTTCCGGGTCAATCCCATGGCCTAGACATTCTGGTTGATCTCTTCCGCCACCTGGCTCTGCTGCTCCGCTGCGGTTGCGATCTGGGTGACCTGATCGTGAAGCTGTCCCACGGATGTGCCGGTTTTGCGCAGAGCAATCACCCCTATCGTGGCCGAGCGATTACCCTACCGTAATTGGCTGGCGGTGCCCCGGTGCCTGCGACTAGATTTATCAGTGGCAGTACCCATTCAGGCTCAAGAAGGAGAGCGCCATGAAAAGGTCAGAAGAGGACAAGGCAGAAGGCACCCTGGACAAAGCCAAGGGCAAACTGAAGGAATCCACCGGACGCCTTACGGACGATGAGGAACGGGAGGAAGAAGGCAAGCTTGACCAGACCAAGGGCAGTGCCAAGAAGGCCAAGGGCAACCTGAAGGACTCGGTCAAGTCCGGTAAATCGTAAAACCGGGTGTCACGGGTACAGCCTCTGGCTACTGAAGTTTGGTAGCCAGAGGTCCTGTCGGCCTCCCCAAAGACACTGAACCCAGCGCCTGCGCGGACTCCAGCGACTACAGCCAGCCCGGCGTCCTTCACGCAAATGCCCGGGCACTAGGTCCGGCCCAGAAACTTCCGCTCTTCCACATTCACCCTGATACGGTCGCCCGTGGAGATGTGTTCCGGTACCTGTACCACCAGGCCGGTGGTCAGCTTCGCCGGTTTGGTGCGGGCGGTGGCGGAGCCCCCTTTGATGGAAGGGTCCGTCTCGGCAATTTCCAGGTCCACGGTCGGCGGCAGGTCGATTGCCACCGGGGCGTCGTTCAGCAGGACCATCATGATGCCCTGGGTTTCCTCGGTAATGAACAGCAGCTCGTCAGCAATAGCTTCCCGGTTCAGGCTGTACTGGGTGTAGTCTTCTGTGTCCATGAACACATACTCATCGCCATCGGAGTAGGAGAAGGCGGCCGGGCGGCGCACAAGGTCCGCCAGATTGAGCATGTCGGAATCCCTGAAGGTCTCGTCGAGCTTGGCATTGGTGACCACATCGTACATACGCATGCGGTAGAGGCTGCCCCCGGCACGGCCCTGGGGTACCGAGCGTTCGATATCCTTGACAAAGTAGACCCGGCCGTCGTACTCAATGGCCTGATTTTTCCTGATTTCGCTGGCTTTCGGCATGGCTGTCTGTCCTGAAACAGTAAAGTGGGATTTGAGCCCTGCTGATATACCATGACCAGCGTCAACAAGCGACAGGATCCGTCTCAGAGTCGTGCCAGGGACTCGGCAATGCCGTCGTCGCCGGAAAGCACATCGAGGCTTTTGTGTATCGTGTTGTCCGCATCCAGCGTGGCCAGCAGCACCGCTGCCACATCCTCACGGGGAATGGATCCGCTGCGGTCAAGCCTTGCCTTCAGCTCAACCCGGCCGGTACCGGGGTCGTTGGTCAGGGGGCCGGGACGGACCAGGGTGCTGGCCGATCTTGCCATGGGCACCGGCAATAAGAACACGCATGGCTTACCTCCCTTCTGTCCGTTGAGGGCGTGTCCTGCCTACCTGCGTCCGTCAGCGCGCTCTTTCAAGCCGGTCCGGTTCGCTGGTCATCTCCAGGATCCGCCGGCGCGTGGTGTCCCGCAGGCGGGTGGCGGATGCCCAGTCGTCCCCGGCCGGTTCCACGGGCTCTCCCACAATGGCCTCCACGGGGCCCGGACGGGGGTTCCAGCGCTCCGCCGGCAGTTTGTCGCGGGTGCCCCGCAGCGCCACGGGAATGACCGGCTCCTGCAGCAGCGACGCCGTCATGAAGGCGCCCATATGGAACGGCCTCAGGCCGGGCGCGGCATCAAACCCGCCTTCGGCAAACACGATCAGCCGCCGGTGGCGGGCCCGTTCGGCAATTTCCCGGGCACCACTTACACTGCTCTGCCCGCTGGTGCGATCGACGGTTTCCACCCCTATCCGGTCAAGAAAATGCCGTAACAGGGCAAATCGGCGCAGCTCCGCCTTGGCCAGAAAAGTCGCGGGCACGGGCACCAGCGCCGCCAGCACAAAGGCGTCGATATAGCTGCTGTGGTTGGCAACGATCACGCAGCCGTCGGGCAGGTTGTGCAGACGTTCCCTGCCCCGGACCTGAAGGCGGGTGCCGGTCAGCAGACCCAAAAAACGGGCGCCCCAGTGGCACAGCCGCCAGCGCCAGCCCGGCCTCGGCAGCAGATGGACCAGTGCAACCACCGGCACACAGACCAGTGCCAGCGCCGTCCAGGCCCACCCGGCATAGAGCCACTGCCTCATGCCCTTCAATATTCTCCGCCCCTGTTGCTGCCAGCCGCTGCCGGCCAGCCGTGCCAGTTGTCGCCACACGGGCACCTGCCTGTGTTCCAGCTGGCCCCGCTCGTAGCGCAGACGGGCCTCATTGCGCCGCAGCTTGCCGCTGGTGGTCTTGGGAACCACGTGGGGCCTGGCGAGTACCACCTCATCAACATCAATGCTCAGCGACTCCCGCGCGATACGGGTAATCTCCTGCTGCAGGCGCTCGCGGACATCCGCATCGGTCTCCCGGGTTTCGGCGACCACCACCAGCTTCTCCCCCTCGCGGCCGCCCATGCCGGTGGCGAAGGCGACGACACAGCCACTGCGCACCTGCTCCAGCCTGCCCACCGCCTCTTCGATTTCGCCCGGGTAGAGGTTGCGGCCGCCACGGACAATCAG
>JBMCIH010000407.1:0-2961 GCA_048617055.1 Marinobacter sp.
GGTGGCGGACAGGCGGCGCAGGTCCTGGCAGAGTTCGAAACCACCCTCCGGTTCATCTCCCAGTCCCACGTCGATCACCGCCAGGTCCGGCAGGCGGGTTCTCAGCGCGCCCCAGGCGCTGGCCCGGTCGCCGTAAACGGCCACCTGGTAGCCCCGGCGCTCAAAGGCGTCCCGGTAGTTTTCCCGGATGGCGGGTTCGTCCTCCACCAGCACAATCTGTTTCTTCATGACTTTCGCCACTTCCCCAGGAGCGTCATGCCAATGTAACCATCCCGCCGGAACCGGACAAGCGCCGGGACCCGGGTTTGGTGCCAATGCCACAATTCATCATTTTCTGCGCGGTTCCCTGCCAGATTGCTCCACGGGTTCGCCGTTGTGGCGGGTTTCAATGGGCTCAGATCAATACCACATCCGATGCAAAAGGAACCTGAGCCATGCTATCCACCCAACCCCTGCCGGGTTACCGGCCTTCCCGGACCGCACCGCGCCGACACAGCCTGGGCCGCAGGACGCTGCGTTGTATGGAAGGGGTCAGCCTGTGGCTGGCCATGCTGATGCTGCTGTTCGTTCAGCCCCTGTTTGCGGAGGCCTCCGAGCGACGGGTAGCCGCAGTCAGCGGGACGTTTCACCCTGTGAATGAATGCCGGCGTGACACCGTGCCGGCCCGGTCCATCGGTGTCCCGGTTCGGCAGGACCGGAGGGCCTGACCATGGGGCGCACGCTGTGGATGATTCTTGTGCTGTCCGCCGGCCTGCTGATGGCCGGATTGTGGATTCCCCTCAAGGCGGTGGTGGCCCAGGAGTTGCTGAATATGGCCTGGGTTCGTACTCAGGTGAGCCGGCAGCAGAGCCCGCCCTGGCCCTGGGCCGACTCCTGGCCGGTGGCACGGCTGCAGTTGCCCGGAGAAGGGTCCGCCCTGGTGGTGCTGGCCGGCGGACAGGATGAGAGCCTGGCCTTTGGTCCGGGGCAGGTGGCGGGCCCGGAGCCGGGCGAACGGCCCAGATCGCCGGTGATTATCGCCGGCCACCACTATTCTTATTTTCGCCCGCTGAAAGACATCCGGGAGGGCCAGGAAGTCCGCCTGCAGTTTGCCGATGGCGCCTGGCGACGCTATCGGGTGGATTCCCTGCGGGTGGTGGACAGTCGTCAGGAACAGATCGACCTGCAAAACTATGGCCCGGACTCACTGGTGCTGGTGACCTGCTATCCCTTCGACGCACTGGATGCCAGCGGGCCGCTGCGGTTCGTGGTGGAAGCCAGCCGTGCCATCGCATGGCCTTACCGGGCAGCGCAGGAGGGCGCCTGAGCACTTGCACGGGAGCGCAAATCACGGCAATCTCGCTACATCCATAGCCGGCAGCCAGTGCGGATTGCCGGCTGTTTTCCATGCCGTGGCCCCCGAAAGCGGCTCTGCCCGCACCCGGGCAGGCGGCGGGGCCTGAACCGGAGAGTAGCGCGGATGAACCTGATACTGTTCCTCATCATTGGCGGCATCGCGGGGTGGCTCGCGGGGCTGATCATGAAGGGCCGGGGTTTTGGAGTGCCGGCCAACATCGGCATTGGTATTGTCGGCTCGTTCGTGGGTGGTTTGCTGTTCCGGATTCTGCAACTGGCGCCGCAGGGACGTATCGGCGAGCTGGTAACGGCCACGGTTGGCGCTGTCCTATTGCTGGCGGTGGTCAGCGCAATCAGGAAGTCCTGACCTATGTTGATGCCTGTCACTGCTGTTTTTGCGGCCGTTACCGCGTTCCTGCTGCTGTTCCTCTCTTTCCAGGTTTCCCGCTATCGCCTGAAGTACCGTCAGGGGCTGGGCGTCAATGATGACCAGGACTTCGAGGTGGCGGTACGGGCCCATGGCAACCTGGTGGAATACGCGCCGCTGGCCCTGATTCTGATGGGAGTGGGGGAGCTGAACGGCGTCAGTGCCCAGTGGATCTACTGGCTGGGCATGGCGTTCGTGGGCGGGCGCATTCTCCATGCCTTTGGCATGTTCAATGGTCGTGGGGGGCCCCACAAGGCAAGACTTGCCGGTATACTGCTGACCTGGCTGAGTATCGCGGTACTGGCAGTGCTGCTGATCTGGAACGTGGTTCAGCTACGGCCCTGATACCGGCCAGGGCCCTGGTGTCGCGGATCAGAACCCGGCAGCCGCAAGGCTGCCGGTGCTGGTGGTCAGATAGCAAGCGTCAGGGCCTGGCCCTGACGCTCTGGTGTCTCTTCCTCCTGCCGGGCGCAGAAGGGCTGGGCCGGGGCCGAAGGCTCTGCGCCTTCGTCGGCGACGCCGGCTGCTTCCGCCTGGACCTGTGTCCTGGCCTGGGCTGCTTCCAGAGCTGCTGCGCGGGCAATCAGCTCCGGGCTATCCAGTACGAGTACGGTCATGTCGCTTTCCTTGTTTCATTGGGTCCGGCGGTTCCAGCTCCCGCATACTATCGTTTGTATCCGGGGGCTTGGCAATAGCCTGCTGTGATTCGCCGCAGGCTCCCTGGCTGATTGAATGGCACTGGCATGACGATCGTATGACATAGGCTGATCCTCTTTTCGGGGAATGGCTGGCGATTTCTCACCATACCGTGTCATTACACCCGGAAAAGCTGGCGCCGCTGTGTTAAAAAGCCGGTTAACCAACGACCGATTGTGATCAAAAGTGGCCGCCGATGCTGATCCTGCCCGCTGAAAAGAAACTGGACTGGAAACACCCGCCCTGGATGACCCTGGCGCTGATGCTGTCGTGCCTGCTGGTGTTCCTGTGCTACCAGGCCAAGGACCCCCGCCTGATGGGGCAGGCCATCGGCGAGTATCTGGAAGCCGGTCTGGATGAGCTGGAAGTGCCCCTGTACGCCGACTACCTTGAGCGCCAGCACCGGCTGGAGGGGGACGGGGGCGCCGGCGACCGGCTCGACTATGTGCGCCTGCTGCAGAACGAGGACGAGCGCGGCGCCCTGGCGGCCGCCTCCCATACCG
>JBMCIH010000408.1:0-2957 GCA_048617055.1 Marinobacter sp.
CGGTGATCCAGTAATAGCCATCCTCATCGCGCCGGGCGCCGTCACCGGTGAAATACCGGCCCGGGTAAGTGCTGAAGTAGGTCTGCTTGAAGCGCTCGTGGTCACCATAGATGGTGCGCATCTGGCCGGGCCAGCTGTCGAGGATCACCAGGTTGCCCTCGGCCTTGCCTTCCAGGATGTTGCCGTCGTTGTCCACCAGCGCCGGCTTGACGCCGAAGAACGGCAGGGTGGCGGAACCGGGCTTGAGGTCCACCGCGCCGGGCAGCGGTGAGATCAGGATGCCGCCGGTTTCGGTCTGCCACCAGGTGTCGACAATGGGGCAGCGGCCGTTGCCGATCACCTCGTGATACCAGGCCCAGGCTTCCGGGTTGATAGGCTCGCCCACCGACCCCAGCAGGCGCAGGCTGTCACGGGTGGTGCCGTCCATACAGCTGGCGCCTTCGGCCATCAGCGCGCGGATCGCGGTCGGCGCAGTATACAAGATGTTGACCTTGTGCTTGTCCACCACCTGGCCCATGCGGGAGCTGTCCGGGTAGTTGGGAACGCCCTCGAACAGCAGGGTAATGGCGCCGTTGGCCAGCGGACCGTAGAGGATGTAACTGTGGCCGGTCACCCAGCCGACGTCGGCGGTGCACCAGTAGACGTCACCTTCGTGGTAGTCGAACACGTATTCGTGGGTCATGGCCACGTAGGTCAGGTAGCCGCCGGTGGTGTGCAGCACCCCCTTGGGCGCACCGGTGGAGCCGGAGGTGTAGAGCATGAACAGCGGATCCTCCGCACCCATGGGCTCCGGCGGGCACTCGGCGGAGGCGTCCTTCATCAGGTCCTCATAGTGCACGTCGCGGCTGGCATCCCAGGGAACGTCTGCCCCTGTGCGCTTGACCACGATCACCTTGTCCACGGCTGGCACGCTCTCACCCTTGAGGGCGGCGTCCACATTTTTCTTGAGGGGGATTTTGCGACCGCCCCGCACACCCTCATCGGCGGTGATCACAAAGCGGGACTTGCCGTTCGCGATGCGGGCGCCCAGGGCTTCCGGTGAAAAGCCGCCAAACACCACCGAATGGATGGCGCCGATACGGGCGCAGGCCAGCATGGCCACGGCGGTTTCTACGATCATGGGCATGTAGATCGTCACTACGTCGCCCTTCTTGACACCCAGGGTCTTGAGCACGTTGGCAAATTTCGAGGTTTCCGCGTGCAGCTCCCGGTAGGTGACGTGGCGGGAGTCGGCCGGGTCGTCCCCTTCGAAGATGATGGCAGTCTGGTCGCCCCGCTTTTCCAGGTGACGGTCCAGGCAGTTGGCGGAGGCGTTGAGTACGCCGTCCTCGAACCACTTGATGGACAGGTTGTCGTAGTCGTAGGTGCTGTTCTTCACCTTGCTGTAGGGCTTGACCCAGTCCAGCCGTTTGCCGTGCTCGCCCCAGAAGGTTTCCGGGTCCTCCACGGACTGCCTGTACATCTGTTCGTATTGCTCGCGGTTGATGAGGGCCTGTTTCGCGAAATCGTCGGGTACCGGGTATAGCTTCTTGTCGGTCATTGTCTCCCCCTTATTTGCAGAGTCTGTTACTGAGTTGTCGGAGTTGTTGGAACAGAACTTGTCGCCATCGCACCGGAGATCCGGTGACAGCCAGGCACCGCAAGCTGAAGAAAATTGTCGGAACAACGGCGCCTGCAATGAGCGGATTGCCCTATCTGACCATGTCAGCCGTGGCCATTGAATTAGACCAACGTACTACCGGGCCATGAAACCGAACGAATCAGGGAAAGGATAGCCGGCACCGGACCCGCTGAAAAGCAGGCCCGGTCAACCGGGCATTGCAGGTCAGGCGGCGGCAGCCGTACGCCGTTCGCGGCGGGTACGCAGGCTGTACACCCGGCGCTCGCCCATGGCGTAGCGGTTGAGCCCGCCCAGATGGGTCTTGCGGAGGTAGGTTTCCCAGCCGATACGACGGGGGTCCACCGAAAACAGCTCACGGTCAGCGTCACCCATGCGCTCGGCGAGGTCCATCAGCTCTTCATTGTGGAACACATAGTCCGGTGCAGTGTAGAAGCCGAAAATGGTTGCCAGCGCCCGGGTGGTGTCCAGGTTGCGCAGCAGCTTGAGTTCCCGGCTGCGGCCCGCCTTTTTCATGGCCCGGTTGGCCAGCGACAGGGGCACCCGCATGCCGGTGACGGCAGCGTCGAACAGGGTACGGTTGATGGCCATGAAGGGCTTGGTGGGCTGGCGGCTGAACAGCTTGTCATAGGCGGCATGGTTTTCCCTGGCCTCCACCATCAGGTGGTCGATGAACTCACCCAGGGTAATCGGATTCATGGCCCCGCTGCAGCACTGGTAGATGCGCCGGCCGGGCGGACGCACCAGCGCCTCGGCACCCGCCAGCAGGATGCTGTTGGCCACCAGGTCCACCGGAATCACATCGATCACGCTCTCGCGATTGCCGGGGAACACGGTGACCTTCTCGCGGGCATAGGCCAGGATAATGGCGTCAGCCACCTTCACCCCTTCAATCCACCCCGGCATGGGCTCTTTCAAAGCGCTTTCGATGATGGACGGGCGCACGATGGTCAGGCTCTGGCCCGCCAGTGCCTTCATCAGGCGCTGTTCACCCAGCCATTTGGTGAAGGTGTAGGTATCGCTCCAGCCGTAATGGTTCGCCTCGCGAATCCCCAGCTCCACCAGTTTCTTCTCCAGCTGCTTGCCGGAGTACCGGGACCGCACATCGGTGACCTTGTCGTGCAGCAGGCGGATCAGGCCTTCGGTCTGGTAATAGCCATCATGACTTTGGGGAATCCCGGCTCCGGCGGGCTTGATGATCTCCTCGCCGCTCTCGCCACTGTTCATGCCGTTGACGTAGCAGGTGGATACCTGGACCACCGGAACTTCGCCGCCGTCACGGGCAAAACCGGCCACATTGTCCAGGCACAGGGTGTTGATGTTGAGTGCCTTGTCCAGC
>JBMCIH010000409.1:0-2956 GCA_048617055.1 Marinobacter sp.
TTCCAGGCGCTGGAGAAATTCGTCAGCGACGGCCTGGCCCAGTGCGGCTACAGCTATTGCACCGGCGACATCATGGCCACCAATCCGAAATGGCGGCAGCCGCTGAGGGTGTGGAAAGGGTATTTTACCGACTGGATCGAGAACCCCAAGGCCGAGGCCCTGCTCAACAGCAATATCTTCTTCGACCTGGACGGGGTTTACGGGGCCACCGGCTTTGCCGAAACCCTGAAGGAGCTGATCGCCGAGAAAGCCCGCCACAGCCAGCGCTTTCTCGCCCTGCTGGCCCGCAATGCCATCAACCGCACGCCGCCGCTCGGGTTTTTCCGACAGTTTGTGCTGGAAGAGGGGGGCGAGCAGCAGAAAACCTTCAACCTCAAGCGCCGGGGCACCGCGCCCGTGTCCGACCTGATACGGGTACACGCCCTGGCCTGCGGCTCCCGGGCGCAGAATTCCTTCGAGCGGCTCAAGGACATCGCCCGGGCCCGGCTGCTGCCGGAGGACGGCGTGGAAAACCTGCGGGACGCACTGGAGTTCATCGCCATTGTGCGCATCCGCCACCAGGCGCTGGCCCTGGAAGAAGGCCGCGAACCGGACAACAACGTGCGCCCGGAAGACTTGTCACCCTTTGAACGCAGCCACCTGAAGGATGCCTTCCAGGTGGTCAGCCAGGCCCAGAAGTTCCTGCGTTACCGTTACAATGCCCAGGTGCCCCGCTGATTTTACCGCTTGCGCTGTAGACCGCAGCGGTAAACGGGGCCATACACAGGAGAGCCATGAGTACCGAACGTGAACCCCACGGGAGCGGGCACCAGCCTGTCGATGACTGGCCGGCCCGGCTGGCCGGGCTGGCAGCGGAGGCCTGTGACCCACGCCTGAAAAAGTTCTACGAAGCCGGCTGCGCGGCACCGGAGACGCCCGTGGGCGATGTCCCGCTGGTGGCCATGGACTTTGAAACCACCGGCCTGGACCCGCACCGGCATTCCATTGTCAGTATCGGCCTGGTGCCCTTCACCCTGCAGCGCATCCGGCTGGCACAGGCCCGCCACTGGGTGGTGCGCCCCCAGCTGCCGCTGCACCAGAACTCGGTGGCCATTCATGGCATTACCCATGCGGATATTCAGAACGCGCCGGACCTGGGGGACATACTCGATGAGCTGCTGCCCGCACTGGCGGGAAGAGTTGCCGTGGTGCACTACCGGGCCATTGAGCGGCCGTTTTTCGACGTCGCGCTGAAGTGGCGCCTGAACGAAAGCATCGACTTCCCGCTGATTGATACCATGGCCATCGAGGCCCATCTGCACCCCCACCGCAACCCGACCCGGTGGCAGCGGTGGACCGGCAAAAAGCCCGTCTCCATAAGGCTGGCCGACAGCCGCCTGCGCTACCACCTGCCCCACTACCCGGGCCACAACGCTCTGATCGACGCCATTGCCACCGCCGAGCTGCTACAGGCGCAGATTGTTCACCATTTCGGCCCGGACACACCGGTGGCTGACCTCTGGCTGTAGGATGCTCACTCCCTGACGTCGTCGATGTACTCGCCGTAGCCGGCAGCTTCCATCTGGTCCAGCGGGATAAAGGCCATGGCCGCCGAGTTCATGCAGTACCGCAGTCCGGTGGGCTCGGGGCCATCGTTGAACACATGGCCCAGGTGGGAGTCGGCGTGGCGGCTGCGGATCTCGGTGCGGGTCATCCACAGTTTGTTATCCTCACGCTCCACCACCGCGTCGTCGTGGATCGGCCGGGTAAAGCTGGGCCAGCCGGTGCCGGACTTGTACTGGTCCCGGGAGGAGAACAGCGGCTCGCCGGAGACAATGTCCACATACAGCCCCGGCTCCTTGTTGTCCCAGTACGGGTTGTCGTGGGCGGGTTCGGTGCCGTCCTCCCGGGTGACATCGTACTGCAGGTCGGTCAGATGCTCCCGCAGGGTGTCGTCATCCGGCATGGTAAAGGTGTCCGGGTCGAAGCCGGGGCCGGTAACGATGCGGTTGCCCGCCTCGGCATCGTTGCCGCGATTCTCCTTGTCGGTGTCGGGGCGGAACTGGGAGAAGTCCAGCTCCTGTTCCTTCTCCGTCCAGTGCTCGTCAATAAACTGGAAGCGGCCACTGTTGAAGGTATACACCTTGTAGCGGACCGGGTTCTTTTCGTAGTAGTCCTGGTGGTAATCCTCAGCCTCCCAGAACCTCTTCAGGGGCACGATCTCGATCACCACCGGGTCGTCATAACGGCCGGACTCCGCCAGCGCCTGCTTTGAGGCCTGTGCCACCTGCTTCTGTTCGTCGTTGTGGTAGAAGATCGCCGGCCGGTACTGCTGCCCCCGGTCCACGAACTGGCCGTCGGCGTCGGTGGGGTCCATGAAGCGCCAGAAGCCCTCCACCAGGCCTTCGTAGGTGATCTCATCCGGGTCGTAGTAAACCTGTACCGCCTCGGTATGGCCGGTCTGGCCCGAGGCTACCTCTTCGTAAGTAGGCGAAGGCTCGTCGCCGCCGGCATAACCGGACACCGCCTCCACCACCCCGGGAATCTTCTCGAAACCGGCCTCGACACACCAGAAACAGCCGCCGGCAAAGGTGGCCACCGCCAGGCCGGGATCATCCGGCGCCAGCTCCGACCGGCTGTTATCGTCCTGCGCTCCCGCAACCGCCCAGGCCACCAGCGCGCCCAGCGCCAGCAGTGCGGTCAGGATTGTGCGTTGTTTTACCATGTTGCTTCCCTCTGCAAGAAGACGGCCGTGTGGCCGCCAATGGGCAATATCATGACACTTTGAGGGGCAATCCCTCCCGGGGTTCCCCTGTCAGCAGAGGTATACGATGAACCGGGTCTGAAGGTGCAGTGAATATGCGGGACTTGCGCCTTCCCGGACCTGAACGGCCCGGGACTGACGGACACCGGTGCTCAGGGGTTGCCGGCGTGGGGAACGGCCACCCGGGACGTATAGAGGGCCGCCTCGTTGGCC
>JBMCIH010000410.1:0-2946 GCA_048617055.1 Marinobacter sp.
CCCTCGCCACCGCCCAGGAGAAGTTCACCCTGCGCCTGGCAGAAACCTGGGGCCCCAATTTCCCCATTTTCGGCGAAGCCACCAAGAACATGGCCAAACTGGCCGAGGAAATGTCTGACGGTCGCCTTCGTATCCGCATCGACTCAGCCAACAAGCACAAGTCGCCCTTTGGCGTCTTCGATATGGTCAAGGCCGGCCAGTACGATATGGGCCACTCGGCCTCCTATTACTGGAAAGGCAAGGTCCCCAACACCCTGTTCTTCACCAGCATGCCCTTTGGCATGACGGCCCAGGAGCAGTATGCCTGGTTCTACTACGGTGACGGCATGGACCTGATGCAGGAGGTCTACGAGCCCCACAACATGCTGTCGTTCCCCGGTGGCAACACCGGCATCCAGATGGGGGGCTGGTTCCGGGACGAGATCAAATCGCTGGATGACCTGGACGGCCTCAAGATGCGCATCCCCGGGTTTGCCGGCGAGGTGTTTGCGGAAGTGGGTGTGAATCCCACCAACATTCCGCCGGGCGAACTCTACACTGCTCTGGAGCGTGGCACCATCGATGCTCTGGAGTGGGTCGGCCCGGCCCTGGACCTGCGTCTGGGCTTCCAGCAGATCGCCGACTACTACTACACCGGCTGGCATGAACCGGCCACCGAGCTGCAGTTCCTGATCAATCAGGACACCTGGGACAAGCTGCCGGCGGACCTGCAGCAGATCCTTCGCACGGCCATGCGCACCGCCGCCTACGACATGATGATCCAGTCGGTGCACGAGAACGCCAAGGCCTGGGCCTCCATCAAGGAAGAGCATCCCAATATCGAGGTCAAGAACTTCCCGGATGAGGTATTCACGGCTATGGTGGAAGCCAACGAGAAACTCCTGAAAGAGGCCGCCGAAAGTGATGAGCTGGCGGCGAAGATCATCGAATCCCAGGAGAAGTATCTGGACAGGGCCCGCGCCTATATCGATATCGCCGACCGGGCGTATCTGAACAATATGTCCGAGGTTGACTAGGCAGCGACCGCAGCAGACAGAACGCCGGGGTTCCGTCAGGGGCTCCGGCGTTGCCTTCTGTGCGCAAAGCGTGTGAAAACCATACCGCTTTCGATTACACTACCGGCGCTTTTTTTACAGGCCTGTCCGGAATCCCGTAGGCAGGCCGGCTGCGCGTAATCCCGGAGCACGAGGACTTACCATGCGATGGCTCAGATTGATCGATAACGGGCTGGGACGCATTGCGTATATGTGTGGCTGGATCGCCAGTGTGGCGTTTCTCCTGCTGACACTGAACGTCTTCTATGACGTTATCGCACGCTATGTATTCAGGGATGTTTCCATTGGCTTGCAGGAAATGGAGTGGCACCTCTATTCGGTGGTGTTCCTGCTGGGCATTCCCTTCGCCCTGCGCACCGATGGTCATGTGCGGGTGGATGTGCTCTATGCCCGCTGGAGCGAAACCTTCAAGGCCTGGGTCAACCTGGTGGGCGCCATCACACTGGTCATTCCGCTGGCCCTGTTCATCGCCTGGCTGGGTATCGACTTCGCCGTGGAATCCTACCGTCTTGGTGAAGGCAGCGGAGACCCCGGTGGCCTGCCCTTCCGCTGGATCATCAAGGGGGTGATTCCTCTTTCCGCCTTCTTCACCGCCATTGCCGGTCTCAACATGGTGACCTACGCCATACGCGTCCTGAAACGGGATGCCCACTACGAAAACAGCGAACACAGTTCCGGAGGTCTCGCATGATCGGCATTATTATGTTCGGTGTCTGTCTGCTGATGCTGTTGTGGGGCTTTCCCGTAGCCTTCACCTTCGGTGGCGTGGCGCTGATTTTCGGGCTGATCGCAGAAGGCCCCAGCCTGTTTGCCTTCATGCCCTACCGCATCATGAGCATCATGGAGAACACCACGCTCATGGCGGTACCCCTGTTCATCTTCATGGGCCTGGTCCTACAGCGTACCAAGCTGGCGGAACAGCTGCTGGAGTCCATGGGCAAGCTGTTCGGCGGTGTACGTGGCGGCCTGGCCATCTCCACCATCCTGGTGGGCGCCCTGCTGGCCGCCTCCACCGGCGTGGTGGGGGCGAGCGTGGTGGCCATGGGGCTGATCTCGCTGCCGGTCATGCTGCATCACGGCTACAAGACCGAACTGGCCACCGGCACTATCTGCGCCTCCGGCACCCTGGGGCAGATCATTCCCCCGTCCATTATCCTGATCATCCTCGGGGATGTCATGGGCCTGCCGGTGGGAGACCTGTTCAAGGCAGCCGTGGTACCGGGGCTTGTGCTTATCGGCTTCTACGTGGCCTACATCCTCATTATGGCCTTCCTCAAGCCGGAAATCGCACCGGCCATGCCCCGGGACGAGAGCCAGTCACGGGCCCAGGAGGTTCGCCGTGCCCTGTTCGCCGTGATTCCGCCCCTGGCGCTGATTATCGTTGTACTGGGCTCCATTTTTGCCGGCATTGCCACACCCACTGAGTCCTCTGCCCTGGGGGGCGTAGGCGCCGTGATGCTGGCGCTGCTCTATCGCCAGTTTTCCTGGCAGATCATCTGGGAGTCTGCCCGGGATACCGTCAAGGTAACCGCCATGGTGTTCGCGATCCTGGTGGGGGCCACAGCCTTCTCCATGGTGTTCAGTTACACCGGCGGCGATTATCTGCTGGAGGAGTGGATGACCGCTCTGCCGGGAGAAATGTGGGGCTTCCTGATCCTGTCCATGCTGATCATCCTGATTCTGGGGTTCTTCATCGATTTTGTGGAAATCTCCTTTATCGTGGTGCCCATTCTGGCACCCATTGCCGAACTGCTGGGCATCAACATGCTGTGGTTTGCCATCCTGATCGCCATGAACCTGCAGACCAGCTTCCTGACACCTCCGTTCGGTTTCAGCCTGTTCTACCTCAAGGGGGTGGCACCTCCGGGAGTGGCGACCACCCAGATCTACC
>JBMCIH010000411.1:0-2939 GCA_048617055.1 Marinobacter sp.
CTGGGGGACCTGTCCAGTTACAATCCCGAAGATGTTTCCAGCATTCTCGACCAGAGCGGTATCGAATACCGGATGGATTCCCGCAGCGGCGCCCTGCTGGTGGCGTCGGACGATGTCTACAATGCCCGCCTGAAACTGGCAGCCGAGGGCGTGACCGACCGGGAAACCATCGGCTATGAGCTGCTGGACCAGGAGCGGGGGCTGGGCACTTCCCAGTTCATGGAGACGGTCAGCTTCCGGCGCGGCCTGGAAGGCGAGCTGGCCCGCACCATCAGCAGCATGCGCAGTGTGAAGTCCGCCCGTGTGCATCTGGCGATTCCGGAACGTTCGGTCTTCGTGCGGGATGCCCGCGAGCCCAGCGCGTCGGTCTTTCTGAACGTGTTTGCCGGCCGCCGGGTCGAACAGGAACAGATTAATGCCATTGTCAATATGGTGGCCGGCAGCGTACCGGAAATGAAACGGGACGGCGTCACCGTGGTGGACCAGAACGGTAACCTGCTGACCGGACGGGAAGAGGACAAGGGCCGCCGCGACATGCAGGAGCAGTACGAGTACACCGACAGGGTCGAAGAGCGCCTGACCCGGCGGGTGGCTTCGATGATTTCCCCCATTGTGGGCGACAGCCGTTTCCGCGCTGAAGTCAGCGCCGACCTGGACTTCTCATCGCTGGAGCAGGCCGAAGAGCTGTTCAACCCCGAGCAGCAGGCCCTGCGCAGCGAGCGGGAGCTGTCGGAACAGCGGGGCAGCGGCGCCCAGGGTGGTATACCCGGCGCTCTGACCAATCAGCCACCGGGAGCGGCAGCGGTGCCCGAGCAGGCCGCCGGGGGGGACGATGAGGATGGCGAACAGCAACAACCGGTGGATATCCGCCGGGAATCCACCCGAAACTTCGAGATCGACCGCACCGTGAGCTACATCCGCCAGGCCCAGGGTGGTATCAAGCGCCTGACCGTGGCCCTGGCCGTGGATGACAGGCGGGTGGTGGACCCGGATACCGGCGAGGTGAGCTATGAGCCCTGGGAGGAAGAGGAACTGCAGCGGCTCAACATGCTGGTCCGGGATGCCGTGGGCTATTCTGCGGCCCGGGGTGACAGCGTCACCGTCATGAACACGGCGTTTGCACCGCAGGAAGAAGTGGAATACGAGGAGCCGGCCTTCTGGGAACAGCCCTGGTTCTGGAACCTGATGAAGCAGATTCTTGCGGGCATTGTGATTCTGGCCCTGGTACTTGGGCTGCTGCGCCCGGTGCTCAAGTCCATCTCCGGCTCCGGCCGGCGGGGCGGCGACGGTGACCTGGACAGCGGCGCCTATGACGATCTTGGGGGCATGGACGGCGACAAGGCACTGGCCGATGCCATGGGCGGACAGGACGAGCTGCTTTTGCCCGGCGCTGCTGACAGCTATGATAGGCGCCTGAACGCTTTGAAAGGGCTGATTGCCGAAGACCCGGCCCGGGTTGCTCAGGTAATGCGCCAGTGGGTGAACGTCGATGAGTGAAGACAGCCGTGCGGATGGTGACATGAAGCAGCTCCGCCGCAAGATCCCCCGGGTTGAGCAGGCCGCCATCCTGTTGATGTCTCTGGGCGAGTCCGATGCGGCCGAGATTCTGCGGCACATGGGCCCCAAGGAGGTCCAGCGCGTCGGTGTCGCCATGGCCCAGATGAAGGATGTGAGCAAGGAGGAGGTGTCCTTCGTGGTCAACGAGTTCGTCGAGGCGGTGGGTGGCCAGACCGGTCTTGGCGTGGGTAACGACGAGTACATCCGCGCCATGCTGACCCAGGCCCTCGGTGAAGACAAGGCCTCCAGCCTGATCGACCGTATCCTGATCGGCGGTAATACCACTGGCCTGGATACCCTCAAGTGGATGGAGCCGCGGGCCGTGGGTGACATCATTCGCTATGAGCACCCGCAGATTCAGGCCATCGTTATCTCTTACCTGGACCCGGACCAGGCCGCGGAAATCCTCGGCACCCTGGATGAAAAGGTGCGTCTGGACGTCATGATGCGGGTCGCCTCACTGGAGAGCATCCAGCCCCAGGCCCTGCAGGAGCTCAACGACATCCTTGAGAAGCAGTTCTCCGGTGGCTCCGCCGCCCAGACCAGCCGTATCGGCGGTGTCAAGCGGGCAGCGGACATCATGAACTTCATGGACCGCTCCATTGAGGGCGGGCTGATGGATTCCATCAAGGACATGGACCCGGACCTGGCCTCTACCATCGAGGACCTGATGTTCGTGTTCGACAACCTGACCGACATCGACGACCGGGGTATCCAGTCACTGCTCAGGGAGGTGTCTTCCGAGGTATTGGTGGTGGCTCTCAAGGGTGCCGACGATGCGGTCAAGGACAAGATTTTCCGCAATATGTCCAAGCGCGCCGCCGAGTTGCTGCAGGACGACCTGGAAGCCAAGGGGCCGGTACGCGTGAGCGAAGTGGAGTCGGCCCAGAAGGACATCATCACCATTGCCCGTCGCATGGCTGAAGCGGGTGAGATCACCCTCGGCGGTGCTGGCGAAGAAATGATGTAATGAAAGATCCCCGCCGCCGCAACCGTATCCCCCCGGAAGAACTCAGCGCCTGGGAGCGCTGGGAGCTCCCCTTGCTGGACAAACAGGGCAATGAGGTACCCCGGGAGGAAGAAATTGAGGTCAAGCCGCTGACAGCGGCGGATATCGAAGCCATCCGCCAGTCCGCCTGGGAGGAAGGCCGTGACGAGGGCCTGAAGTCCGGCTATGAGGAAGGCCTGAAAAAGGGCGCCGAGGAAGGCCGGGTTCAGGGCCACCGGGAAGGCCGCGAAACCGGCGAACGGGAAGGCCGTGAGCAGGCGGAAACCGACACGCGCGCCGCCATCGACGAAAAACTGTCACGGCTTGAAGAGATCATGGCCGAGCTGGTGGCCCCGATCGAACGGCACCGGGACGAGCTGGAGTCGGCCCTGGT
>JBMCIH010000412.1:0-2935 GCA_048617055.1 Marinobacter sp.
TTTTTCCAGGAGTAGAGGCCCTGGCCGCTCTTCTTGCCGAGGTCTCCGTTTTCGACCTTCTCTTCCAGCCATTTCGGCGGTGGCGGCATGGGAGTGTCCAACCGGTCCCGGAGCATCTCCGCGACGCTCAGGCAGATATCCAGCCCCACCTGGTCCGCCAGCTCGATCGGCCCCATGGGCATACCGAACTTTTCCGCCTCTGCGTCGATGGTTTCGGCCGCTATGCCTTCGTCCAGCATGATCATGGCTTCCACCAGGTAGGGGGTCAGCACCCGGTTCACCAGGAACCCGGGCGCGGTCGTCACGGGCGCCGGCAGACGGTCGATCTGCCCGGTAAACGCCAGCGCCCGCTGCACGACCTCATTCCGAACCTGGTCGTGGCGCACCACCTCCACCAGGGGCATCATGGCCACCGGGTTGAAGAAGTGCAGCCCGACCAGCCGCTCTGGCCTGTCGAGCTTCTCCCGCAGCGTTTCCAGCGGAATGCTGGAGGTATTGGTGGCCAGGATGGCGTCCTCTTTCATCTGCGCCTCGGCCTGCTCATAGACTTTCTGCTTGATCTCCACTTTTTCCGGCACCGCTTCCAGTACCAGGTCGGCGTGGGCAAGGCCGTGGTTACCAAAGTCCGGGAACAGCCGGTCAAGTGTTTCCCGCTGCTCCGCACCGGACTTGTACTTCCTGGCGCACAGCTCCGTCAGTTTGCCGACGGCCGTGGCAATCTTTTCCGGCTCCATGTCAAACAGGCTGACGCTGAGCCCCTGCATGGCGCACCAGCCGGCGATGTCGGCCCCCATCTCACCGGCGCCCACCACATGCACATGGGAGATGGCCTCGGCGCCGGTTTTGGTGAGGCCTTTCATCTGCTCCTGCAGGAAGAACACCCGTACCAGATTGCGGGAGGTGTCGGTCATCAGCAGATGGGCAAAGGAGTCCACTTCCGCCCGCAGCATGGCGTCGTCATCGCCACCGTGCTTTTCCCACAGCCGGATCAGGGCCTCCGGCGCCGGGTAATGTTCCGGCGGCGCCTTGTCGGCGGCTTTTGACCGCATCTGCCGGGTTTCCAGCTGCCGGGCCGGCCGGGTACTGAGCACACGGCCCCGCAGACCGTGCCCGGACGGGTCGATCTCGCCCGCCACGGCCGCCGACACCGCAGCCGCCACATGCCGTTCCTCGACCACCTGGTCCACAATGCCCAGCCTGGCGGCCTTGCCGTGGGGGACGGTCTTGCCGGTGAGCATCAGGGTCATGGCTTCCAGCGGGTCGATCAGCCGCGTCAGCCGGGCGGTGCCCCCCAGGCCCGGGTGCAGGCCCAGCTTGACCTCCGGAAAACCCAGCTTGGCACCGGGGACGGCAATCCGGTAATCGCAGCACAGGGCGATTTCCAGCCCCCCGCCCAGACAGTGGCCGTGGATAACCGCCACCGTGGGCCAGGCGGCACGATCGAGACGGCTGACCACCTCATGGGCACGGGAAAGCTGCTGCTTCACCTCGTCTTCCGAGGTCAGCTGGCTGAACTCACGGATGTCGGCCCCCATGCAGAAACCGGACGGTTTGACGGAGCGGATAACCATCCCTTTGGGTGGCTGTTTTTCCAGTTCACCGAGGATCTCGTCCAGTTCCGTCAGCAGCCCGGTGGAGACGGTGTTGGCACTGCTGTCCTTCATGTCCATGGAGAGCCAGGCAATATCGTCGCTGCCCCGGGCGAGTTTCCAGTGCTGCCAGCGGGACTCGTCGGTACTGGCCGAGGGCCCCCGCTCCATCTCCCGGGAGGACAGCGCTTTGAGTATGTGACCGGTCATAGTGTCCTCCATCCCGATCAGAGGGTTTCAATCATCATGGCGCCGGACTGGCCGCCGCCAATGCACTCGGTGGCGATGCCGACCTTCTTTTCCTTCCGTCTCAGCGCATTCATCAGGTGCAGCACGATGCGGTTGCCGCTGGTGCCCACCGGGTGGCCAATGGCCACGGCACCCCCGTCCACGTTCAGACGTTCCGGCTCCAGCTGGCCCATGGGCTCGTCCAGGTCCAGCGCCACCTTGCAGAACTCGGGGTCGTTCCAGGCGGCGGTACAGGCCAGCACCTGGGCGGCAAAGGCCTCGTTGATCTCCCACAGGTCGATGTCGTTGAGGCCGGCATTGTGGCGCTTGAGGATGGCCGAAGCGCTGAGTACCGGCCCGAGGCCCATGATTTTCGGGTCCAGCGCGGACCATTCGCTGTCGCGGATGACCGCCTTTGGCTCCAGTCGGTAGCGTTTGACCGCCTCCTCGGACGCCAGGATCATCCAGCTGCCCCCGTCGGTAACCTGGGAGCTGTTACCGGGGGTGACGTTGCCATAAGGAGGCTCAAAGGCCGGCTTGAGCTTCGCCAGGGCCTCCACCGAGGTATCGGGGCGAACGCCGTCGTCGTGGCGATGGAGGGTGCCGTCGGGCGCTATCGCCGGCACCACTTCCTCGTCCAGCCAGCCTTCATCCACCGCCCGGGCCAGCCGCTGATGGCTGGAGACGGCGTACTCGTCGGCTGCCTTGCGGCTGATGCTGAACTGCTGGGCCAGGACTTCAGCGGTCTGCCCCATGTTGAGCCCCACCACCGGGTCGGTCAGGCCCTGCTCCAGGCTGATTTCCGGTTTGAAATCCTTCACCGAGAAATCCGTCACCTGCCGGAGATAGTCCTGGGGGGACGAGGCGGTGTTCAGGCCCGCCAGCCATTCCACCGCCTCCCTGCTCATCACCATGGGGGCATGACTGAGGGCTTCGGTGCCGCCGGCGAGGATCAGGTCGGCGCTGCCTTCGCGGATATACCGGTAGGCGGTGTCCAGTGACTGCATGCCGGAGCCGCAGTTGATCTGTACGGTGAAGGCGGGCATGGCCTCGCCCATGCCCAGGCGCAGGGCCGCCACCCGTGCCGGATTCATTTCCGAGGAGACCACGTTGACGCA
>JBMCIH010000413.1:0-2928 GCA_048617055.1 Marinobacter sp.
CCGCAATAGCACTGGCTTTTCCGTGTTCGCTGACGAAGGCCTGAATGCGCTGGTGCTGCGGGGTGAGCCTTCCATGATGCAGGAAGCGGAAATGATCATTTCCCAGCTGGATGTCCGGCGTGCCCAGGTGATGATAGAGGCTGCGATTGTGGAGATCAGTGATGAGCTCGGGTCTGATCTTGGCGTTCAGATTGCCGCCGGTGATGAAAGCGGGTCGTCGATACCGGTGATTGGCAGCAACTTCAATAACGTGGGACGCAGCCTTGGAGAGGTCATTGGCGCGATTCTGCAAGAAAGTGCCATTACGCCCGCGGCGGGGGGTATTACCATCGGTGCCGGGGAACGTAACCGTGATGGGGTCTCCTGGGGCGTCCTGTTACAGGCGCTGTCGACGTCGGCCGCGGCCAATCTGCTGTCCACGCCGAGCATCATTACCCTGGACAACCAGGAGTCGGAAATCATCGTGGGCCAGAACGTGCCTTTCCGGACCGGGGAGCAGGGCACCTCGGGGGATGGCCTGAGCAACCCGTTCACCACCATAGAGCGCCGCGATATCGGCCTGACGCTGAAAGTCACGCCGAGTATCAGTGAAGACGGCCTGGTGCGTCTGGTGGTAGAGCAGACCACCGAGGACGTGGCCGACAGTGTGGAGAATGCCTCGGACATCGTCACCAACAAGCGCGAAATCAAGACCACGGTGCTTGCCGACGACGGCGAGACCATCGTGCTGGGCGGGCTGATCAACGACAACCTGCGCATCAACAAGAGCAAGGTGCCGCTGCTGGGTGACATTCCGGTGCTTGGCCGCCTGTTCTCGTCCGAGTCGGAAACCCGTGAGAAGCGTAACCTGCTGGTCTTCCTGCGGCCCACCATCATGCTGGACAAGGCCAAGGCAGCGGAAGTGACTGACGACAAATATGAAGGCCTGTGGGAGATCAACCTGGGCGTACGGGAGAAGCTGGGCCTGCCGGATGAGAAAGACCAGCCTGACATTGAAACCCTGTTCAAGGGCAAGCAGGCGCTGGAAAAGCAGATGCGTGACGACGCGTCCTGATTGCCAGCCCCGGCGACTGCCAGAAACGCCATCAACACCGGTTGATGGCGTTTTTTATTGTTCGCCAGACATGGCGTGTAGGCCCGGCCCGCCGCTTGCGGGTGAGCTCTGTTAAGGGGACGGACTCGCTGTCAGGGGTGGCAAGGGTATGTCCAGCTGGTCTGCGACAATTCTCAGCAGTTCATACTCCCGGGCTTTCACCTGACCATCATGCTGGATGCACTGGACACAGGCCTCGAGAATACCCGGCTTGAGCATCGGAGACAGCTGGTTCAGCCGCTTAAGGCTGGTGTTGAGCGCCGCCACCCCGACCCGGGTGACCAGTTCCATCCGCTGGGCCTGGCGGGGGCCGGTAAAGCTGTCGATAACCTCCTGGTGGAGTGCACGGGCCGCTTCCGGACTGTCCGTGCCGGCCCGTGCCAGCAGGCTGAACAGCAGGTTCAGATCCGACAGTACCGGTTTATAGCTGCGATAGCGTACCGGCACTGCCCTGGCGGCATCCGGCGCCAGGTGCCGCTGCAGGAAGCTGTGTAACGCAAACTCGAACAGGGTGACCCGGGCATCGGCCTGTATAAGGTCTGCCACCTGCTTCATCAGCGTCTGCCGCTCGTCGGGGTCCAGCCTGCGAAGCGCTGGCATGGCCAGTTCCAGAGCCGGCAGACGTATGCTGTCGCCCTCCCGCTCCAGGGCGGGCATCAGCCGGGTCATCAGGTCAGGGTCGGGGCGTAGCACTGCCGGACCCGGGGTAGGCTCCATCTGTGCACTGGCCTCCTCAGCGGGAAGACCCCGGGTGAGCAGGGCGTAGATCAGTTGCACGGCGCCGGACCGGGTGTAGAGCAGCTCCCGCACGTTGGCGGGAAGCTGGGCCAGGAGCTGGCTGGCGTAAAGTTCGCTGCCGGGGTTGACGGTGCCGGCACTGTCGGCAACCGGCGCTCCGGCGGCGAAGCCGGCGCTGGCCGGGGCGGCGGAACTTTGCTCCGGTGGGCGCTTCTCCTGCGCATCGACTCCCCCCGGCAGGTCCCGCAAGCGGCTGCGCAGGCGGGTCATCAGGCCCGGCTGTATGGCTTCGATGCGTTCCTCGATGGGCGGGTGGGAGCCCAGCAGGCGGCTGAAGGCCATCCGGGTGGTTTCGCCGAAACACATGTGGTTCATGTCGCTGGCGTGGCTGGTATGCTGCAGGTAGCCGGAACTGAGGCCAATCTTGTACAGCGCTCCGCCAATGCCTTCGGGGTTGCGGGTGAACTGGACGGATGAGGCGTCCGCCAGCCGTTCCCGTTCCCGGGACACGGCGGCCTGTATCAGCCGGCCGAAGAACACCCCCAGGTAGCCAATGACGGTCAGCGCCAGGGCGATAATCAGTATAGCCCCCTGACCTTTGCCCCGGTTGCGGGAGCTGCCCACATAGCTGCGCCTGCCGGCGCCCCTGAGCAGGAAACTGCCGATCTGCCCGATGGCAAGAATGCCGGCCAGCAATGCGATCAGGCGGACGTTGATGCGCATGTCGCCGTTGAGTATGTGGCTGAATTCGTGGCCGACGACCCCCTGGAGTTCATCCCGGGTAAGCTGGGTCAGGGCGCCGTGGGTGACCACCATGACGGCTTCGTTGGGGCTGTAGCCGGCCACAAAGGCGTTGATGCCGGTTTCCTGGTCCATGACGTACAGCTGGGGTACGGGTACGCCGCTGGCAATGGCCATTTCTTCCACCACGTTGCGGAACCGGCGCTCGTCCGGGTCCTGGCTGGAGGGGTCGAGCAGGCGGGCGCCGACCATGTTGGCCACCCGGTCGCCGCCGCCGGCCAGGTCGAACCAGCGGATGGCGGAGCCGCCCACAATGAGCAGGATGACCACGCCGGCGGTCATCAGGCCGTGGCTGC
>JBMCIH010000414.1:0-2904 GCA_048617055.1 Marinobacter sp.
GGGCATTGACCACATGGCGGCCGACATAGGCGATAAAGTACTGGCTCATGAAGGTGCCCACGCCGCGGAAGGCGAACACGCCCACGATCATCCCGGTGATCAGCAGGCGGTTTTCAGCGGTGGGGTTCTCGATGGCCTGTATGACGAACTCCATGGCCGCGGCCATGCCCGTGGAAGCGGCCGCATAGATCACGTTACCCACCACCGCCAGGGAAAAGGTGAACCAGAAGGGTTTGACGTACTTGAGCAGACGCCCGTAGGTCTGCCAGTTGGAAGCTTCAGCTTGATTCATTGCCCTGCCAGGTGGTTGCCGGAATCAGGAATCATCCGATACCGGATCAGTGGTGAACTTGATCTTGGTAAAGCCCAGCTTGCCGGCAACGTCCATGGCCCGGATAACAAACTCGTGTGCCGTGCGTGCGTCAGCGGTGATCACAAAGGGCAACCCGGTGCTGTCGCCGGCAACATCGCGAATCGCCTGTTCCAGGGTTTCCCGGCGATTATTCACCAGTGTGCGCCCATTCACAATGTAATGGCCCTGGGCGTTCACCGCCAGGTCGATCTGCTCTACCTCCGTGGCCGCCGGCTCACCCTCGGCTTCCGGTAGCTGGATATTGAGCTGATTGTCATTGGGCAGGGTGGTGGACACCATCAGGAAAATGAGCAGCAGGAACACCACATCGATCAGGGGCGTGAGGTCCACGCCCACTTCACGGCTACGCTGGCGTTGGAATTTCACGGCCGTCAGGCTCCCTCAACATCTATTTCACGGTCACCATGGACCACTTCCACCAGACGTATGGCTTCCTGCTCCATACCCACCACCAGGGCCTCGACCCGGCGGATCAGGTAACGGTGGGCAATGAGGGCGGGAATCGCGACAGTCAGGCCCGCCGCCGTGGTGACCAGGGCCTCCGAAATACCACCAGAGAGGGTGGAGATATTGGCGGCGCCGGCGCCCTGCATTGTGGAGAACACCTTGATCATGCCGATAACGGTACCCAACAGGCCCAGCAGGGGCGCAATGGTGGCAATCGTGCCCAGCGGGTTGAGGAAGCGCTCCAGCTCATGAATGACCTGGGCCGCTTCCTGCTCGATGCTCTCTTTCATGATCTCCCGGCCGTGCTTGGCATTCATCAGGCCGCTGGCCAGCACCCGGCCGGTGGGGGAGGACGACTGCAGGGCCTTGAGCTTGCGGCCGTTGAGGTCCCTGGTCTTGATCCAGCGCCAGAGCTCTGCCATCACTTCCGGCGGTGCCACCCGGGACGGACGCAGGGTCCATAGCCGTTCCAGGATGATGGCCAGCGCCACAATGGAGCACAACACAATGGGCACCATCAGGATGCCACCCGCTTTCAGAAGCTCAAACACGCACAGTCTCCCCTGATCTGTTACAAGCGGCGCTACTTTAGCATAGCCACGGAATCAGACCATATTCGATAGCGGGGTATGGGAAGAATTACTCACTACGGGCGGGCATCACCGGCTCCGGGCCCCGTAACCAGAAGGCGGCCCTCTCTCTCCAGGGAGTAACCGTGACCCCTTCCGGCAGCAGGTCGAGGCGCAAGGCCCCAGCGGTCGCGGTATTGTAGAGCTCGCTGCCGGCCTGGTGGTACCGGGTGACCACATCCGGGTGGGGGTGCCCGTAACGATGCCGGTAGCCGGCGGTGAAGATCACCCGCTCCGGGGCCAGTGTCTGCACAAAGCCGGCTCCGGATGAGGTCTTGCTGCCGTGGTGGGGCGCCACCAGAGTCAGTTCCCCCGGGCGCCCAGCCAGCCAGGGCCATGCCTGCAGCAGCCGCTGTTCGGTGCCGGCGGAAATGTCACCGGGCAACAAGACCAGCTGACCGGCATACTCAAGAACTGCCACACAGGAGCGGTCATTGGCGTCACCGCTGGCGGTCTGATCCTGCCAGAACCGCACATCCACCTCCCCCACCTGCACCGGCGGCTGCTCCTGGCAGGGCGTGGCAGAATCTGTATGGGCCTCTGGCAAACGGTCGCGTTCGCCGGCGACCAGCAGGCCGGGGGAGTAACGGCCAAACAGTGCGTCCAGGCCGCCGGCGTGGTCCCGGTCGCCGTGACTGACCACCACCGTATCAAGGCGCCGGACAGCCAGCCGCTCGAGGGAAGGTATCAATACCTCGGACACGGCGTTATAACCGGAGGCCGCTTCCGGCCCGGTATCATAAAGCAGGGTCCGGTCCTGGTGGTGCAGCAGCACCGACAGCCCCTGCCCCACGTCCCAGATCCAGATGCGGGGCACATCCTGCCAGCGATTGCCTGCCGCACCGGCACCGGCCAGCAGGGCGGTAGCGGCAACCAGGGCGCAGGCCAGCCGCAGCCGCCGGTCGGGCACCCACAGCGCCACCAGCACCGCCGCGGCAAACGCCGCCGCCAGCCACACCGGCAGCCTGCCGGCGGGCAGCTCCAGCCCGGCAAGGGTCGTCAGGACCCACCACAGGCCACCCAGCACCCCGTCCAGCAGGAACGCCAGCGGCACGGCAAGCCATTCGCCGGTAACCGCCACCAGTATGCCCGCCACCAGCAGCAGCGGCATGACCAGCAACGACAGCCAGGGAATCGCTACGATATTGGCCAGCAGCCCGGTCCATGCGGCGCCCTGATCCAGCACCGCAAGCACCGGCCAGAGCCCGGCGAACACCGCCGCCTGAGCCAGCACAAGGGCCGGCAGAAAGCCGGGGCGGCCCTGGCGGCGACTGAACACCAGGATCAGCACCGCCACCGCCCCGAACGACAACCAGAAGCCCTGGTCCAGGGCGGCCAGCGGGTCCAACACCAGTACCAGCCCCAGGGCCAGCAGCCAGCCCTGCCAGGGGCTGGCAAGGCGGCCATCCAGTACCAGCCAGCCGGCGATGACCACCATCACCAGCGCCCGGCGGG